>DATMJU010000757.1:0-2196 GCA_035553795.1 Vicinamibacterales bacterium | reverse complement strand
GTGACATGACCGTGGGCCGTGTGTTCGCGAGCGGCACCGCTTCGCTGACCGCCATGACCGGCGACATCCTGGGCTATCTGAGCGGTCTTGCGATCACCGGACATGATGTCGTGCTGAACGCCGTGGTTGGCAGCATCGGCGCGGCCAACAGCCCGCTCCAGATTCAGACCGCCGGCGGCCAGCTCACGGCCACCGCCGCCTTCGGAGATGTTTACGTATTCAGCCCGACGGTGACCGGGCAGGTGCCGGTGCCGCTGTCGATTGCCTTGATCACCGCGAACGGCGCAATCGCGGCCACCGCGGACGTCGATCTCACGGCCCAGAGCTTGGTTTCGGCAACGGGCAACATCACCGTCGGTTCGGGTGGCAAGGTCAAGGTCGTCAGCGCGGTGACCTCGGCACAGGGTGGCAGCGGAGCCATTACCGTGACCGCGCTCGGCGATATTGAGATCGGCTCGTTGACGGCACCGGGTCTGGTCAAGGCCCAGGCGAACGGCGCATTCACTCTTGATGCCGGCGGTGCGCTCACCTCTTCGGGCGCCGGTATCGACCTGCGCGCTGCGTCGGTCACGATGCAGGCCAATACGGTGATGTCGGCGGCGAGCACGGTGACAGTTGTCGCAACCGCAGGCGACGCCGTCCTAGGCAAGCTCGTCAGCCTCCTCGCGCCGGCGTCGCCCAATACGACAGCCATCAGCGTCACTGCGGGCGACGCCACGCATCCGGGCCAGATCCTCGGCAACGGCGATGGGCAACTGAACTTCGCGACCCAACGGCCGAACGCGGCCGTCGTTCTCGCGAGCGCCAGCGGAATCGGGACGGAAGCGCGGCCGATGACCATGGATGCGAACTGGCTGTCCGCGAGCACGACAGCCGGCGAAATTCATATCGCCGCTCTCGGCTCCATTCACGTCAAGAATGTCTCGGCGCCTGGCGGCATCGACCTGACCGCCACCGGCGGTGTGTCCTTCGACGAGGTGAAGGGCGACAGCCTCGTCCTGAAGTCGAACGGTGCACTTGATCTCCAGAATGTCGAAGTAACGACGTCGCTGACGCTCAGCGGCACCAGCATCACGGGCACGATCATTCAAACGCCCGGCGCACCCGGGCCGCTGATCGTGTCGATCACCGGCCCGAATGGGACGGTTGCCCAGAATGTGTCGCTCGTGATCGACCCGCCGGCGACGGTCATTCCGCAGCTTCTTGCGGTCGATGCGACCATCACCAACGTCGGTCCGAGCTTCACGATCCTCAACGGCTATATCGCCGGGCAATTTACTCTGAACATGCTCGGCCAGACCTACGTCATGAACAATCGCAGCCCGGTGCCCATGGGGTGGCCGACGGTGCAGCTCTACCAGTTCAACGGCGCGCCGTTCACGTTCTCGCAGAACAGCAACTACACCACGACCAGCGGCTTCGTCGTCGACTATGGCCTGTTGGCCAATACGACGGCGCTCAACGTGTTCAACGGCATCAGCCTCGTGCGCGACGTGCCGCGGGACATGTGGAACGGCAATCCGTTCGAGCAGGAAGACGGGACCGAGAAGAAGGGATCGACCGGCCGCATCTGGGGCGCGACGCCAGCGGCGGTCCTGGACGGCCTGAAGCTGCCCAAGGCGGTCGAAACGATCGGCAATGGGCCGGCGGTCAATATCAAGGGTCTCCGGTGAAGGCGGAGCGGCGTCATTCGCCCCGGACGAGACCGATGCTGAATGTTGCGGAGCGGTGGACAGATGCGCCCGTTCGCTCGATTTCGGTGCGCGCGCCCGATAGATTCTCGGGAGAATCAGCATTCCGGTGGACGTTGCGTCCGCGTCCGGACCTTCATTGGTAGTCGGATGCGCAGTGCTCATTTCATTCTCGTTGTTGCCGGCATCGTGTCTGTCGTGCCTTCGTTGGCGCGTGCGCAGGTGTCGCCCGGGCAGTTCAATCCCGCTCAGATCGAGAGAGACGTCGAGCGCCAGCAGCGCCGGCTTGAGCAGCGCGAGCAGGTGCCCAAGCAGCAGGGGCCGGGTGTCGTCGGTCCGCAGCGCGCGCCCGCGGTGAAGATCCCTGGCGGCGGCCCGCGCTTCAAACTGCGCAAGGTGATCTTCGACAAATCCAAGTTCATCACTCAGGAGGAATTGGACGCGATTGCGTCGAAGTATGTCGGCAAACAGGTTGACATCGCCGGCCTGCAAAACCTCGTGTCGG
>DATMJU010000756.1:0-3088 GCA_035553795.1 Vicinamibacterales bacterium | reverse complement strand
GCCCTGGGTCATGCCAAATCGCGCGAGCGCGATGCCGGCGGCCGAGGCGGCGGCGCTGAGCACGAGTGCTTCGATGAACAACTGACCGACAACGCGGCGTCGGCTGGCGCCCAGCGCCGTTCGAACGGCGATCTCCCGTTGTCGCGTGGCGGTCCTCGCGTAGATCAGGACGCCGACATTGATCGCGACGATCAGCGCCAGAAGGCTAATCAGCGACTGCACCGCCAGGAAGTCGCGGGTGTTGATCCCCTGGATGTCGAGGATCGGATGCGCGTACGGCATCACGCGCGGTTGCAGCCGGGCATGCGTGAGCGGAGACGCGCTCGCCGCCTGCGCGCCAAGCGCCGCGAGTTCAGCCTGGGCTTGCTCCATCGAGGCGCCGTCGCGCAAACGTCCGAAGATAAAGACGTCCGGGCCCTCCCGAGGTCCGAGGGCACCATCGGGACTGAGTGGTATCCAGTAACTGTGGTTGACGGGGAACGCGTGCCCCTCGGGCATCACGCCGACGACGGTGTGCACGACGTTGCCAAGGCGCAACTCTCGCCCCAACACCGAAACGTCACCGCCGAATCGCGAGTGCCACACGTCGTAACCGATGACGACAATCGGCTGCGCACCGGCGCCCTCGTCAGTGGCCACAATCGAGCGGCCGATGACCGGAGCGACACGGGTGATGTTGAACCCATCCGCCGTAATCTGGGCGACCCGGACGGCCTCAACCGAACCGCCACTAGAGGTCACGTTGCGCGCGATAGTTCGAAACGCGCCGATCTCCCCCACCGTCTTCATCTCGCGCCGCCACGTCACCAGGTCGTGCATGGACTGCCGCATTTCATTGTTTCTCTCGAGGTCCCAGTTCTCGAGTGCGACGATCCGCTCGCCATCTTCGACTGGCAGGGTGGCGTAGATGAAGGAATAGAAGAATGCGAAGAAGGCCGCGCCAATCGCCACGCCGACCGCCTGGCCGACGCCGCCGATCAACGACATGCCGGGGTACTTGGCGAGCATCCGCGCGCCGAGCGTGAAGTCCATGCGCGAATTGTCCAGCCAGCGAAAGCCGCGCGCGTCGCGCTGGAGTTCCTTGGCTTGTTCGACGCCGCCGAAGGCACGCCGCGCTGCCAGCCGCGCTTCGTCTCTCGCCATGCCCTTCGACGCAAACTCGTCTTCGAGCAGCTGAAGATGTGAACGGATCTCGCGCGACAATTCGGCCTCGGCGGCGCCGGGGCGGAAGAAGGACAGCAGTCTGAAGATGAGTCGTCGGATGGTCGTCATAGCGTGAGCGTGCGCAAGCCGGGCCCGAAGGAGAGCATCACACTTGCTCCACTAGGACGTCAAGTGAAAGGCGATTGTTCCAGCTGAACACTCTGCGTCAGTAACACTGATAGCCTAGGGCAGAGGTACTAAGCGGATGACGGAACCGATCGCGCAGAATCGCAGCCAGGTGCTGGCGGCAAAACGCTGGATGGACGATGAGGCGGGTATGGAGCGGGCAAGCCTGAGCCCCGCCGAGTACGTCGCTTACCGGATGAAGATCTCCCAGGCTGACGCCGAGGCGCTGGTGGCAGCCGTGTATGCACTCGACGAAGACGGAGAGTAGCTGAGGCAATCATGAGCGTCGACTCCTTCGCCGCGGATCGAAAGTACACGGTGGTGGCGTTTGCCGGCAGTCTCCGGCGCGGTTCTTACAATCGCGCGTTGCTGACTGCCGCCGCTGAGCTCGCACCTCCTAACCTGCACATTGTCGTCCACGACCTGGCTGATATTCCGCTGTACAACGGTGACCTGGAGGCCGCCGGCGTCCCCGGCAGCGTAGAAGAACTCCGCGCCGCGGTGCGGGAGGCAGACGCGCTGCTGATTGCGACGCCCGAGTACAACCACGGAGTCCCTGGCGTGTTGAAGAACACCATCGACTGGCTGTCCCGCCCGCCGCGTAACAGCGTGCTCAATGGGAAGGTGGCCGCAATCATGGGCGCATCACCAGGATTCACCGGCACAGCGCGCGCTCAATCGCAGTTGCGGCAGGCGTTTGTCTTCACCAACACCTATGCACTGTTGCAGCCAGAGGTCCTCGTCGCTCGCGCACACGAGAAGTTCGACGCCGAGGGGCGCCTGACCGATCAGAGCACGCGCGATTTCGTGGCAACGTTCCTGACGCGGTTTGCGGAGTTGATTCGCAAGTTTGCGAACCGGTGAGGCGCTCCCGCGCGGCTTCAGCAACACGCACCGCCTATACTCACGGGAATGTTCTCGCCATCGTCGAAGGCGCGGCTGACCCGGCACGATCTCGATCGGTTCCAGGGTGAAACGCTGTTCGACCGGATCGCGCGGGCCACGTGCGAAGCCGGATGCCTGCCGCGGAAGGAGCTCTACGAGGCGTGGGAGGTGGCAAGGCGGGTCCGGCGCGTGTTTCGGGGCGGTCGCATCGTCGATCTCGCTGCCGGCCACGGATTGCTCGCGCAGATCTTGTTGATCCTGGATGACACCTCACCTGCCGCTGTTGCCGCTGACACCGTGCTGCCGGCATCCTGTGCCAAGCTGCACGACGCGCTCGCGCGGACCTGGCCGCAACTCCGAACGCGGGTCACGTTTGAAGCGTGCTCGCTCGATTCCATCGAGCTTCACCCGGACGATGTGGTGGTATCGAGCCATGCCTGCGGCGCGCTGACGGACCTGGTGATCGATCGCGCGATCGCCGCCCGCGCTCGCGTGGCGGTGTTGCCGTGTTGCCATGTCTTCAAGGCGAACGACCAGGGCGCGCTATCGGGCTGGGTTGACGGCGCCCTCGCGATCGACATCATGCGCGTGGTGAAGCTGGAGCAGCATGGTTATCACGTGAAAACTCAGACCATTCCCGAGACCGTCACTCCGAAGAACCGGTTACTGCTGGCAACAACCTGAGCCGCCCTTCGGCCGGACGATACTGCCGCGTCGCATGACGGCTGATCACTCAATGAACGGGATCCCTTCGCCCGCGAGCCTCGGCCACAACGTCGAAGATTGCGGGAGGCAAGGCCGACTCTGCCAAAATGGGTGCGAATGAGCGCCAACAGACGCGAAGCGAGCCAGCAGCCCCCACACCAGAGAAGCG
>DATMJU010000755.1:0-4074 GCA_035553795.1 Vicinamibacterales bacterium | reverse complement strand
ATCAAGCGGTTGGCCTCGAGCATGTCCTCGAGCTTGCCGGTGTCCTTCCACCACCCGGACACCAGGTGCGGATTCACGCGCAGCCCGCGGTCGATCAGGTCCTGGATGGCGTCGGTGATCTCGAGCTCGTTGCGGAAGCTCGGCTTGATGTTGTTGACCGAGTTGAAGATCTCGGGACCGAACATGTAGACGCCGACCAGCGCCAGGTTCGACTTCGGCTCCTTCGGCTTCTCGACCAGCCGCCGCACCTTGTTGCCGTCGAGCTCCGCGACGCCGAACATCTGCGGGTCCGGCACCGGCGTCAGCAGGATCTGCGCCGCCGGCTTTTCTTTCACGAACTGCTCGACGAACTCCACGATGCCGCGGTTCAGCAGGTTGTCGCCCAGGTACATCACGAACGCATCGTCGCCGATGAAGTCCCTGCTGATCTTCACCGCGTGCGCCAGGCCGCGGGGCGCGTCCTGTTCGATGTAGGTGACCTTCGCGCCAAAGCGCGAGCCGTCACCGACCGCCGCCTTGATCTCGAGGTGCGTGTCACCAACGACGATGCCGATGTCCTTGATGGCGGCGTCGACCAGCGCCTCGATCCCGTAAAACAGGACCGGCTTGTTGGCGACGGGAACGAGCTGCTTGGCGCTGGTATAGGTCAGCGGCCGGAGGCGCGTGCCCTTGCCCCCACTGAGGATGAGTCCCTTCATGCGAACTTCCAATTTTATCTCATCCTGACTGGTTATCCGTGGACCTAAATCCGGGGGCTATCTTTGCCCGCCGCCGCCGAACGCGCCGAAGAAATTCGAGAACGACCCGACGCCCGCCAGCGTGAACGACATGTTGAACCGCCGATCCTTCGGCACCAGGAACTGGGTGGCATTGGGGTAGTTGTAGGACTGGTACTCGAACGAGATGCCGCAGCACTGCGCGTTGTAGAACGCGATGTAGCGCTGGTTGAGAAGGATGCGGCGCCCGAGGTCGTAGTTGTAGGAGATGTTGCCGCCAAAGCGGCTTTGCTTCAGCCGGAAGTCTGCAGTGGTGTTGAGTTGGTCGTCCGCGGCGATCACCGCGCCCGTCGCGGTCGTCTGGGCGAACGCGCGGCGCGTCCAGCCGCCGCTGATATTGACGTCCTGCGATCGAAACCCGCCATTCAGGCTCATGCCGAGCAGCTTCGGCGAATTGATCTGCGCCTGCGGATCGTATTCAAGCCGGTAGTCGATCGACAGCGGGTTGATCGGGATGGCGCGCGCCGTGAGCGAGATGGGCGAGAAGGCGTTGGGCTGGCTGCGCGCGAAGCCGTAGGTGTAGGACTGGTCGTACTTCGCGGCATTCTCGTCGGTGTAGTAACTCTGGCGCACCGACAGGTTGAGCAGTTCGCGCGGCGCGCTCGCCGACGGCTCCCCCTCTTTCTCTTTCCTCACCATCAGGCGATTGGTCAGCCCGTAATTCATGGTGGTGACGCCGCCAACGACCACGTCATAGCCCGTCGTCGTCGGAATGCGGTCCTGGTTCGGAATCTCCGAGCGGCGAGACACGGAGAATTGCGGCTCGACGACGTGCTTCAGGCGATCGGCCATGGCGTTCTGGGGACTGAACACGCGTGAGAACACGGGACCGATGATGTCCACCCGCAGGTCGTTGTAGCTGCGGGTGATCGGCTCCTCGATCTGCGTCCTCAGATCATCAGCCAGGCTTTCGCTGTAGTAGGTCGTTCGGTACTGCGCAGTGGCGTTCACCTGCAGGAAGGGCAGCGTGCTAAGCGCCGCCTTGAGCTGCGGCGAGAAGTCGGCCTTGACGAGACTCAGGTCCGATTCCGCCGTCGCGGTGCGCCGGATGAAGACGTTGCGGCCCGCTTCACCGTTGACGGTGGCGAACACCGGCAGCGGGCCGAGCTTGACGCCGCTCAAGGCGAAGTTGAATCCCGGCTCCTGGCCGGTGACCGTTGAGCTGCTCAGGTCGGCGAACGTCTCAGTCCGCCGGTAGGTGCCATTGGTCGACAGGTTGCGCCACGATCCCGAGATGCCGCCTTCGTAGCTCCTGGTGCTGTTCGAGGCGTTGTAGAAATCGCGGTCGTAGGTCTGGCGGACGGTGACGTCGGTCACGTAGTCGACGCGCCCGCGCGCCGCCAGCCCGAACGGCAGGTTCTGCGTCAGGTTGCCGCGCAGCTGCTTGCTGCGCCGCGGGTTGCGGGTCTGCCCGTTGATCGTGGCTTCCTTCTCATCCAGCCAGTAGTAGCGGAGGTCGCCCTGCGCCTGCGGGCCGAGCAGGTAGCGATACTCGGCGCCCACGCCCTGGCCGCGCGAGAACATCCAGTCGTGGAAGACCGTGGCGTCCATGCTGCGGTTGATCGCCCAGAAGAACGCGTTGCTGATCGACGATCCGGTGGCGAGCGACGACCCGTACATCGGCAACAGGAAGCCGGTGGCGCGATCATCTTCCTGGATCGGGTAATACATCAGCGGCAGGTAAAACACCGGCACGTCCTTCACCTGCACGACGGCGTTGCGCAGGATGACGTAGTCATCGAGGTTCAACGTCGCGCTGCCGCTGACGATCTCCCATCGCGGCGTGGGCTGCACGCAGGTGGTGAAACTGCCCTTGGTGATGCGGTACTTGTCCTCGCCGATTTTCTCGATCGTCGCGCCACGGAAATAGACGTCCGGTTCGAGGGTGCCGAACATGCTGCGGTTGCGCTCGCCGCGCTCGCCAAGCTGCGCAATGCCGCTCGCGTTGTTGAAGGTCCCGCGGCTGGTCTTGGTGTTGAAGACAACGCTGTCGGATGAGATCCGCGCGGTGGGCGTTTGAAAGACGACGTTGCCCTCGGCGATCAGCTCGCCGGTCTTGATGTTCATCTGCAGGTCGTCGGCGAAGAACTTCTGCCCCTCGTTCGGGGTTCCCACCTCGCCGGCGATCTCGACTTCGCGCATCAGCCGGACGCGGTCGGCGTCGATGCGCTCGAACAGGAACTGCTTGGTGTTCCAGCCCGGCAGGCCTTGCGCCATGGCATCGTGCACGGTGCATGACGCCACGATAGCGGCGGTGAGAATGAGGATGCGGGCTCGCACGAGGTTCACTTCGAGGATAACAGCCTAAATGCGGACCGCGCCACCGTCGATCAGGCGGGCGCGCAGCGGTCCAATCATGTAAATCGACCCGCATGCCACGGCGCGGCGCGATTGTTCGAGCGCCCGGTTGACCGCAGCGACGGGTGAGGCGAACGCCTCGACCGGCACGCTCACGATCCGGCGCAACTCGGCGGCCAGCTGTTCCGCGGATCGCGCGCGCGCATGGGGCACGCTCGTCGCGATGAATGACGCGGCGACCGGCTTGATGGCCGAGACCATGCTCGCGAGATCCTTGTCGGCCATCACGGTGAAGACGAACGGCAGCGGCTTGCTGCCGGTGTCTTGCAGGTACGACGTCAATGCCGCGGCGCCGGCCGGGTTGTGCGCGGCGTCAATCAACAACTCACCGCCGGAGGGAGGAATCCGCAGCCATTCGAGCCGGCCCGGCCACTCGCACCTGGTGAGCCCCGTGACGATCGCGTCGGTGGGGATGTGATCGACGAGCACGGACCAGCGCTCGAGAATCGCCACCGCGACCGCGGCGTTCTCGAGCTGATGCCGTCCTGGCAGGGCCAGCGTCAACGGCGGATACCGCCGATCGGTCGTCGTCGCATGCGCGTCGAAGAGGGGCGCCTCGACCTCCCGAGCCACCTTGGTGATGCGCGCTTCTGCTTCGCGCGGCAGGCGCCCGATCACCAGCGGCACGCCTGGTTTGGCGATGCCGGCCTTCTCAAAAGCGATCTCCGAGAGCGTGCTGCCAAGATGCCGCTCGTGATCGAATGCGATCGACGTAATGGCGGTGATGGTCGGGGTCAGGACGTTGGTCGCGTCGTAACGGCCGCCGAGTCCCACTTCGACGATCGCCACGTCGACGCCTTTGCGCTTGAAGATCTCGAAGGCCACGGCCGTCGAGACCTCGAAGAACGTCGGCCGGCCCTCGCCAAGGCTGCGGCCCGGCAGGCTGCCATCGAGCAGCTGATCGACAACGTCGAGGACGTGTTCGGTGACGGCTTCGAAC
>DATMJU010000754.1:0-4977 GCA_035553795.1 Vicinamibacterales bacterium | reverse complement strand
GTCCTGGAACAGGCGCTGCAACCGCGTCAGCACAGGTGGCTGGATGAAGAAGTTCTGGAGTGCCACCGCGAACACGATCAGGGTGGCTCCGCCGAGACCGGCGAGGATCCATTCCGCAAGCGTATTGGGGGCCTGAGCCGGCACGAGACTGCAAAACTATACTGCTGAGCTAACTTCCGTGCGGCAGGTTGCACGGTTTTTTCTGCTGCGCGCGCGACGGCGCGCCGCCGTAAACGGCGAAGTTCAATGCGGCGTGCGGCTGGCCAGCAGGTGGGCCAGCGAGGGAATGACCATGCCGGTGCCGTTCTTATAGGTTCGATAAGCCTCGCCGAAGCGGTCTTCGAGCGCCCGTTCTTCGCGGCGCGCGGCGATGACGTAGAGGCTGATCATGAAGAGGGCCGCCAACGCGATTAGCGGGCCATGCGTGGCGACGGGCGCGGCGAGCCAGGCGATTGAATACGAGAGATAGAACGGGTGGCGGATGATCGCGAACGGCCCGCGCGTCACCAGCGCCTTCGGCATTGGATCGTCAACGAACGTGCGCGGCAGCGGGACACGCCGAGCGGCCTCGAGCGCGCTGAGAAACAGCAGCGTCGCGGCGACGTACATCGCAATGCCGGCGATCGCCCAGTTGGGTCCTGCAGAGCCTCGCAGCACGATCACCCCGAAATGCGTGACGGCAATCGCGACGCCCAGGTCCTGCAACGCGCGCGTGCGCGGTGAGTTGGCGCGCGCGTCCAGGAAGAAGTCCTGCATCGCGACCGCGATGACGATGGCCGTTGCCAGCGCCACTGCGAGCAGCACCCAATCAAGGGGTGTCTGGGGCAGGAGTGTCATGCGATTTGCACGGATCTTACCGGCAAAGCCTGCGACGCGGTGAGCGCCACCGGAACGTCACATTTGTCGCTTCTCGTCTTATATTGTCGTGTAATATACGCGAGAATCGCCTCAAGTTGAGCTTTAAACGCCGATGTTTCGACGACTAAGTCTCTTCGTCCGGACGTATCGGAAAGCCCGCAAATTGGGCTTTACCCTAGTCGACGCCATGCGCGCCGCGATGGTCAATTCCCGCGCGGCTTAAGGTTCACTCGAAGTCAGTGGACTCTCACTGACTTTCCTGAACATTCCGGTTTTCCAGAGCTGCCGCCAGGCGGCCCGAGCACCGATCCTTCGATACTCACTTCCGGCCTCCTCCTGTAGCGCCCGGCTCACCAATGGATAGTAGGACGAGTTCATTGTCGGGAAGACGTGGTGTTCGGTGTGAAACGAGAAGTTGCAGTGAAGCCAGTCCACCCACCGCGGGACCACCAGTGAGGTCGTACCGGCGATCGGGTCCGTCTCGTGCTCGATCGGATTGAGGAAGTGCTGCGTGAATACGTACGTCATCGCGATCGACGACGTGATGCAGAGTGGAACGAGCGACGCCCAGAGGAATCCCCACCAGGTGCTGCCTGCAGCCAGCCAGACGACGTACTGCAGTCCTAGCATCCAGATGATCTCGGCCGCAGTCCACCAGCGTTCTCGATCCTGATACGACGGCTTGCTGCTGACGACTGCGGGCTTGCGGTTCGCCGGATAGAACACCGCCGCCATGTTGCGAAGCAGGTAGCTGATGAAGTGACAGAACACCAGCATCGTCTTCCAGCTCGATTCGGACGGGTAGAACAACGTCGAGTACCACACGGTGGCTCGGTTCTTCTCATGAGCCAGGAACGGGCGGTCCGGATCACCTGGAGTCCCGGCGTTACCGTGATGGGCGTCGTTATGGAGCCGGTTCCACATGGTCGGCGCTACGAAGTTGAGTCCGAACGTCCACAACAGCACTGCGTACCTCACCGCACGATTGCGAACCACCGCGTTGTGTGACACTTCGTGCGCGATGAAGCCGAGGCACGCCAGTGAGTGCCCGATGATGACGGCGGCGAACAGTGCCGTTGCCGGCCAGGCGCGAATCCACCAATAGCACGCGAGGACGACCGCGGTGTGGGCAGCCACCATCCACAGGCGGCGTGGATTCGGCTTGAACGCATCTGCGGGCAACGCCTCACGAACGCGCCGAATGCGCGACGCGGCAACCGGGTTCATCTGGGCCACGGCTTCCGCGCCTTCCTGCCGAAGACCGCGCACGCAGCGGACACGGCGACGACCGCCACACCGAGCCACAGCGCCAGGCCGAAGATCCAGGTGTAGCCGATGTCGCCCAACGAGAGCGCCGGCAAGTCGGGCATCATGGCTACCCGATCCGCGCGTCCAGGTAGATCACTGCGCCGGTGGTGTCGCGGACAATCGACACGTCGGCCACACGTCGATGCTCGGCCAGCCGCCGCATGCTCGGGGCATCGCGATAAATGAGCTGCCAGCCCATGAACGCTTCCATGTAGCCTGCGTCACGCGTGTCTGGCGTGTAGTTGCCAACCAGCAGCCGTCCGCCCGGCCGCACCATCTCGATCAGCTTGTGTGTCACAAGGTCGACGACGCCTGGCTCGAGGTAGTCGTAGAGCCCCGCGGAGTAAACAAAGTCGAATTGTTCGAGTGGCTGCGAGTTAAGGAGGAACGCGGTGACGGACGCGGCCATGGGCTCGACGCCATGCGGTCCCCACACGCGTTGGATGTAATCCAAGGTTTCACGATCCTGATCGAGACCGACGAAGCGGCCGAACGTGCGCGCCTGGATGGCCTCGCTCAGTTCGAGCTCGCGGCAGTGTCCGCAAGCGGCGGACAGGATCTCGACTTTCGGGTTCGCCGCGCACGCGAGATCGATTTCGCGCGCGAGAAAGGCGCGCCGCTCGCGCACCGCCTCCGGCGCCTGGCAGTTGATGGTGTAGCGGAAGATCGCGTCGCCGAACGCCGTCACGGGCTGCGGCCAGCATCGGCGATAGTCGCGGTCGTAGATGATGTCGAGCAGTTCGGCGTCGCCCTGGTAACCGCGCGACATCGCGAAAGCGCGCGCGGTCAGCGGATCCTGGTGCAGCAACTCGCGGAGCGGGTGCCGGCGCGCCATCTCGATCGTCTGCGCCCACTCGGATGGAGCCTGCTCGCGTTTCGCGGCAAGAAGTTCCGACGACAGCATGTCGAGGGCGCCACTTGGCGCCTCGGGATGCCGCAGCATTTGGTTGTGGACGCGATCCAACACGAGCCGCGTGAGATCCACGCCGTAGAGAGAGTGCTTTGCCTGGTGAAGGGTGGGGGCCCCGTTTTCCATCGTGCCGGGATAGACGGACGTCAGCACCAATTTCGCAGGCGATTGGCCTCACACCGCTGCTATGCCGCCGGCTGTGTCCGGACAATGTGAATCGCGAGGGCGACGCGGCCACGCAGCTCAAGCTTGGAGTAGACCGACGCCAAGTGACGCTTGACAGTCTCGGGACTAATCCCGAACTCGGCGCCGATCTGCTTGTTGGTCAGCCCGCGTGCCGCGGCCGCGGCGATCTGTCTCTCGCGCGGTGTGAGCGGATCGACGGTCGTAGAAGTCTCGAGACACATGAAGCGCTCCTCGCTATCCGGGCCGTGATAGCCGTAGATGTAGTTGATCATCACCGCTCGGGGATGCTATCCATCGAAGCATGAGACGGACGGATGCCCCGAATTCCCGAAATATGGAATCTCGGCCCGGCGTCCATCAGTGGGGAATGGCCAGATGAATCTCCTGGCCAACGATGCGCATAACGGGAATGCCGGGCGTATCTGACGTTCAGGTCGAACTCGCGGACCTGCCCGCAGGCAGCCCGATCTCGGTCATGCTGCTTGGCAATGAGTACAGACGGTCAGTGGATATTCTTGGGCTCAGAAGCCACGCTTCCGTCGCCACAACGCTTCCCCTTCCAGAAGCTTTTCCAGTTTTCGCAGGGCCGGCGTTAACGTCGGTGGCTGGTTTGACGGTATTCCGGCTCTTCCGTAGATCTCGAGGGCCCACACATAGTTGGTGTCTACCGCTGCTTCGTGGCAGCTCATGCACGTCACGCGCTGCACAAAGGTTTCCAAGACAGGGTTCGCCGCGGCATCGCTGTTACCGACAGGCCTTGGCCTCATCCGCTGCGAGTCAACATAATCTGGATCCTGGCCAAAGACATCTGGCCATTGGGTCATCACCAACCGATAGTTGCTCCAGATGCCGCCCGCCTTGGCTTGATATACCTTGTTGGCTTCCTCCGTCTCCTTCTTGATCCAACGTTCTTCCCTAACGACGTTGTAGGTCTTTGGATGGGCCCAGTCGATTAGACCGCCAGCATTAGGATCTTGATCCGGCAATCCATCCGGCCCACCATCGTTGAAGGCTGACTGCCGAGTTGACGGTGGCACGTTGTCCACGTGCTCAAACGTCGACCAGATCCAATACGGCGAGGATTGAGGGGTCTGAACAACTATGTGCAGTCCGACGAGGCTCATCTCCCACTCGACGCACTTCGCACTTGCAGGATCAAACACTAGCGCCAGTTGGTTGTAGTAGTTCTTGCGGGTTTCGGCATCCGGAATTCGGAGCCAAGCCGATTTGATCGTCACCGCTCGGTCGCCAAACAGCACGCCTTTTGCAGGTGAGATTTTTGAGTCGGCTCGCATCTTGAGGATCTGCCGATAGCCTGTGCTGTTGAACGCCGTTTGATACGTCACCCAGGTCTCGTGCCGACGTGCCGGCAGGGCGTGAACTCTCGGAGCAGCCTTGAAGTGCCCTTGCCAGAAGTTTGAGAACTTCGAGTTAGAAGCCAAGACCAGGTTCGACTGCGGAGCCTGCATGGCGCAGGGGTTACTCGCCTCAAACTCATCCCACGCCGTCGGGTTTGGCCGAAACGTTTCCCAATCGGCTTTGTAGGTTTCGAACACCCGGGTTCCGCCGTCCACGAGGTGAGCGTTTCGGTTCGGTAACCCACGTGAACCACGCTCGGCCGGCCACATCAGCGCAATGAAGTTGCGCCACGAAAAGTCGTCAAAGAACCGCACTGCTGTGGGTCCGTCTTTAGGGAAGCAGGTATCGTCCACTGG
>DATMJU010000753.1:0-2282 GCA_035553795.1 Vicinamibacterales bacterium | reverse complement strand
CCTACACCGACTCGGTGCTGCTGCAAGGGGTGGTGGCCGCGCCGCTGATCTGGCTGGGGCTTTCCAACGTCGCCGTCTACAACCTGGTGCTGTTGTTTTCGATCGCGCTGTCAGGCTGGGCGATGTGGAAGTACGCCGCGCACATGACGGGCAGTCCGGCGGCGGCGATATTGGCCGGCATCATCTTCGCGTTCGTGCCGTTCCGTTTCGATCACTACCTGCATCTCGAACTGCAGGCCACGATCTTCCTGCCGCTGACGCTGCTCTACTTCGAGCGCACGATCGAAACGGGTTCGCGGCGCGACGCATGGCTGATGATGGCGGCGTTCGCGGCGCAGATGTACTCGTGCATCTACTACGCGGTCTTCCTCGCCACGGTGCTCGTGCCGATCGCGCTGCTGCGACTGTGGCTGGCCGCGCCGGCGGCCCGCCTGGCGTTCGTGCGCGTCACGGTGCCGGCGATTGTGGCCGCGGTGATCGTCATCATTCCGTATGCGATTGCCTATGGCACCAATCGTGGCACGCTGGGCGATCGTCTGGACAGCGACATTCGGCTGTATTCGGCGACGTGGTCGAACTACCTCGCGTCCACCGCATCCAACGCGTTGTACGGCGCCACTGCCATCCACGGCAGGCCGGAGCGTTATCTCTTCCCCGGCGCGATCGCGGTGCTGCTCGCGGTGATTGGCGTCATCAGGTTCGATCGACAGCGGGCGACGCTGGCGGTGGTTGGTCTGTGCGGCCTGATCATTTCCCTGGGGCTCAATTCACCTCTCTATGAGGCGCTCCGCGCGATCGTGGTGCCGTACCGAGGGCTGCGGGCACCAGCCCGGGCCGCGATTCTCGTCTACCTGGCGCTGGCCGCATTGGCCGCGTTCGGATGGGCGCGCTTGATGCGAGGTCGATCACCAAGGGCTGTCGCGATGGCGACGGTGGCCGTGGCCGTGGGCGTGATCGCCGAGTATCGGGCGCCAATCGACGCGTGGCTGGAGATTCCGCGGCCGCAGCCGGCCGTGTATCGGTGGCTTGCGCAGCAGCCCCGTTCGGTCGTCGCCGAGGTCCCTTTTGCGCAAGCGGATGCCTTGCACACGATCTCCGACGGCCTCTACATGTTCCACAGCACCGCCCACTGGCAACCGATTGTCAACGGCTACAGCGGCTTCTTTCCGCCCACCTTCATGGAGCTGGCCGAGCACACCAGGGACTTCCCCGACGATCGCTCGATCGCGTACCTCAAGAAGCGCGGCGTGGACCTGATCGTCGTCCACGGCGGCATCCTCGGTCCCGAGGCATTTGGGGAAGTGACCTCCGCGCTTCTCGCGCGTCCTGACATCGAGGCCATGGCTCAGTTTCAGGAGCAACGGGGGCTCGACGCAGTGTTCCGGCTGCGGAGGTAGGCGTCCCACGTCCGAACAGGCCGGCCCGGGAAGCCTTGGAACCTTTCGCCGGTAACTCCCGTTTAATCAATATGTTGTGCCGATGGGCCAACGTGGCACATGGATTGATAATGCAGGTGGTCAGGTAGTCAGGTTGCCGGGCAAGTCCGCCCGATTTCTTGACAACCTCAGAACCTGACAACCCGTCTAACTAGGGCAACTCGAAAACATGGACATTCAACGTCCCGCATCCGTAGCGCAAGCGAAGAAGCGCCGCCAAATCATGTTTGGCGTCGTCGGCATCCTCGTTATTGGTCTTGTCTCGGTCGTGCTCGCGCGCCTGAAGCCGGCGGCTCCGACGGTCGAACGCGCCACCGTGTGGGTGGACGTAGTCAAGCGCGGGCCGATGGTCCGGCAGGTCCGCGGCCTCGGCACCCTCGTCCCCGTGGACGAAGCACGCCGCTGGGTGCCCGCCTCGACCCAGGGCCGCGTCGAGCGCATCGTCCTGCGCCCGGGCGTCCAGGTCACCCCGGACACGGTGGTCCTCGAGCTGAGCGACC
Source organism: Vicinamibacterales bacterium (assembly GCA_035553795.1). Taxonomy (GTDB): domain Bacteria; phylum Acidobacteriota; class Vicinamibacteria; order Vicinamibacterales; family UBA2999; genus 12-FULL-67-14b. The sequence continues at coordinate 346 of DATMJU010000753.1, read as the reverse complement.
CGAACGTGCAGCAGGCGCTCAATGACGCCGAACAGCAGCTACGCGCCGCCGAGGCGGACTACAACAGCTTGAAGGCCCGCCTCGACGCCGAAACGCTGAACCAGCGCGCGCAGGCCGCCATCGTGCGCGCCGATTACCAGAATGCGCAGACCGAGCGGGAAATGAACGAGGGCCTGTCGAAGGACGGCCTGGTCTCGAACCTGATTCTCAAGCAGTCGGTCGTGCGCGCCGAATCACTCGGCACGCGCAACACCATCGAAACGGATCGCCTCAAGGTGACCGAAGCGAGCGCTCGCGCGCAGCTGATGTCGGCACAAGCGCTGATCGACCAGCGCCGGTCGAATTA
>DATMJU010000752.1:0-4780 GCA_035553795.1 Vicinamibacterales bacterium | reverse complement strand
CCTCCAGCAGTGGCGCCCAGCAGTCGCGTTCCATGGCGATGTGCGCATCGGCGAATACCAGCACGTCATGCCGCGCCAATTCGCCACACGCGTTGCGCCCGCGCGCGACGCCTACGTGATTCGTGGTGACAATCCGCACGCGGTCGCGTCCGGCGACGGCGTCCACGGAGCCGTCCGTTGATCCATCGTCGACGACAATGATCTCGCTGCCGGCAGGGAGAGACCGCTCGAAATGCTCGACGGTACTCAACAACTGGTGACCTTCGTTCAGGGTCACGACGATGGCGCTTATCGGCATCTGCATGGTGGGGGCACGATGCAACCGATGGACAATACCACAATGGCTGAGCTGACGATGCTGTGCGGACCGGTGTTTCCCCCGCCAGACGCGGTCGTGACCAAACTGTGCCACCACCTCGGTTATCGAATGATCGGCGAACCGGCGGAACCCGCCGACCTGGCGTTGTATTGGGATTGGCACACGTGGCGGACTCCGCCAGATGATCTCGTCGCCCTCGCCGGCCGGATGCCCATCGTGAATCTGCAGTGCCGTGATTTCAGCAAGCGGCGGGTCGACGCCGTGCATCAACGCGTCTTTGGCCGTTCACTGCGCGTCGATCCGCAAGCCTTCGCCGGCCCGTTCGTCGTGAAGTCGGATGAAAACGCCATGCACGACGGACGCGTGGTCTATCGTCCCATCACGCCGCCGGATGGCGGCTTTGTCTATCAGCGGCTGATCGACAATCGCGTCGACGACCAGACGGTGATGGACATTCGCACGCCGGTAATCGGCGCGGCTATTCCGCTGGTGTATCACCTGTATCGTCCCGTTGCGAGCCGTTTTGCCGTCGACGACACCAGCGCCAGGATCGTGGAAACGGCGGACGTGTTCTCAGCTGAGGAGATCGCGCTGCTGAAGCGGTTCACGGCCTCGATGGGCATGGATTACGCGGAACTCGATGTCCTGCGCGACCGCGAGCACGGACAGATCTGGGTCGTTGACGCGAACCCGACGCCGTGGGGACCGCCACGCACCTTGGGTGCCACGGAACACCGGCTTGCGGTCGAGCGTCTAAGTGCGGCGTTTCAGGCGTTTGTCCGGACGTTGCTCGCGGCCGGACCACGATCGACATCGCCTGCCTGAGGCCACTGCCGCCGTCGCCAGAATGGCGCGGCAGGCCACCGCTGCTCCTGACGGTAGACGTCCGTCGCTTGCCCGCAATAGACACGAAAAATCTCGGCGAGGTGATCGTCGTAGCGCGTCAGCGCCTGAATGTCGCCGCGCAATGCTGCAGCCACTGTGCGCGCGCCGTGAATGCCCGTATACAACGCGTTGGCGATCCCTTTCGATGACAGCGGGTCGAACGATTGAGCGGCATCGCCGACGGCGAGCCAGTGGTCGCCGGCCGCGCAATCCAGCCGCCCACTCGATGCATCCGTTCCGCGAACTTCGGTTGCGGGTTCATAAGCATGCCGTGCGATGAGAGGGCCAATGTGAAGTGTCTGCCGCAACCGCGACATGAAGCCCGCCGCGTTGAGCAGCGTCAACCGGTCGGCGAGGTCTGCGTCGGTCAGAAACACGACCAGGCGCCGGCGCGACGGGAGCAGTGCGGTATACCACCAGCCCGCCTCCTCACTTTCAACCAGGACGCTTGCCAACTCGTCGGATCCACCATCGCTCGAGAGGCACAGGTGAAATGCGATCAGGTGATCGGCCTGCCGGCGGATGGCGCCGAGGCGGCGGGAGAGCACGGCGGAGCGGCCGCCGGCATCGACCACGAACCGGCACGACATCTGCCCTTCGTCCAGGCTTCGAAGGCGAAGCGTCCGGACCTCCGCGCCGGCGTCCGCGGCGGCGCGTCGAAGTTCGCGATCGAACTGTACGCGGTCCAGCAACAGTCCTTCGCCCTGCAGGTTGAACAGGAAGTCGGTGTGAGTGAGAGATTCACTCCCCCACGCCGCCACGGTTCCATGACTCACACGATGGCTGCCGGCAAGAACGCGATCGACAACACCGAGATCGGAGAGCAGGCTCCGGGCCGACGGCAGCAATCCCTCGCCCACCTGGAATTCGCGATCAGGCTCCGCTTCACAGAGCAGCACCTGCCAGCCATCACGCGCGAGCGTGATGGCTGCTGCCGCACCGGCGGGCCCGCCGCCGGCAATCACTACGTCGTAGCGCACGATTTACGGCGTGCGCCGCCACGCGGTTCGCGGCGCGTTCCGGGCCTCTTCGTCGGACCTGAAGTTGGCACCGCGTGGGACCTTTTTCGCCTTCAATCGCTCGTTCACCATTGCCTGCGTGATAACAGGAGTTGGCGCAGGGGTCAGCTCCACTACCGGCGATGGCGCAAGGGGCGGCGCGGCGTGGACAGTGCCGGCTGATACCGTCATGGGCGCACTCTTTTCGTCGGCGATGGCGACGTCGGGGCCGTACGAAGCCACCATCACCCGTGCCGGAAACCCCGCGACGTCTGTCGCGCCCGGCCGCACTTCGACGACGCCCATCGACCCGAACAGCCTGACCATCGTCTCCATTTGCGTGGCCCCATCGGGTGCCGGCTGCGCGAGCGGCGAAAGCGGCTGGTTCCAGTTCGCGCGATCGTGAAACGCCTGGAGGCGATCGGCCATCGGCTTCGACGTATCGAGCATCGTTTCGTAGTCCGGCTCCGACAACACCTGGTTCGGGACGCGCGCGGGCCAGAACGACGGCACGAACGGGTCGTACGCTTGCGTATAGCCGGAACGGCAGAATGAAGCGTCAGCCTGCCACGGCAGGCCCATCCATCGAGTCAGCTCGCCGGGCCCTTGCGCTTGCAGTGGACCGTTCGATCCAGTCACCGCAGCCTGCGTCAGGTTGGGCCCGTACGACTGACCGGGCACGCCCTCCGGGCGCATGCGAATGCGGAACGGCTGGCTATACATCGTGAGGTGGCGCATCGGGAACGTGAGCTCGCATCCGGGATGGAACACGTCCGCGATGCAGAATTCCAGTGCCGCGCGATCCAGCATGGCCGGTTGATCGCCCACCGGGACCTGGTCAAGGCTGGTGGGCGAACTCAGCGTTGGCACGCCCCAGTCCGACTCGAACTCGCCCGCCGCCCATAGCTGGATGACGAAATACTGCGACTGCGTGATGGTCGCGTTGTGGCGCGGCCCGTTGCCTGGCGGCTGGCCCATCGCGTCGCCGTAAATCCACGGCCAGTGCAAGGTGCTGCTGCCCTCCGGATCCGCGCTGCGGAAACAGTTGAGGACCTGCAGGCGTTTTTCGGCATTCGGATCGTATCCGCCTGGCGGCGCCTTGGCCGCCAGCTTGGCGAGGAAGGCCGGGTCTTCAAAGTCGTGTGTGCTGTCGTGTCCGAACTGCGCCGCGAAACCCTGGTTCACCCACTGCAGATCGGTCAGCCGTCGCAGGATGGGATAGACGTCGTTGGTAAACGAAATCGATGTTGGCGGCGCCAGCCAGCCGGCTTGCATGTAGAGATCGAGCAGCAGGTCGTACATCGTCCGCACCGACTTCAGGTGCGGCGCATAGTTTGGCGGCGCGCTCACGACCCAGGCGCTGTCGACCGGGATGTTCCGGCCGTCGACGCTCACCGTCGCGCTCACTGGACCATCACACGTGTCGTCGTACCAGCCGTCGGCGTTGATGAAGGTGTTGACGTCAGCCGGCGTATAGATGGGCGTGCCGGTCGGTGAGGCGGAGACACCAAAGCCGCCGAGAAACAGCAGGCGGCCTGCCGCATCGGTTCGAAGTTCTCCAAGCGTGACCGGCACGCCGGCAAAGGTGCCCGCGCACAACCGCGGCGCGGCGTTGGCGCCGCTGATATCCTGCCGGCCGGCGTCAATCACCAGGCTCTGGCGATCGGCGACGGTGGCGTTGCGCAGCGGCGGCGCAATGTCTGCCGCTTCGGGGATATCCATCGCCAGCTGCCATTGATACCAGGCGGCCTTGCGGTTGGCGACATGCGCCGACCAGGTGATATCCGCGGACTGCGCGGTCAGTTCGCGGACGACTTCGCCCGCCTGGTTGTAGCCGTAGATGCGAAATTCGGCGGCCTGCCGCTTCAACGCGCCGCTCGCATCGCGATGAAAGCCAGGGGGCAACGGCGGCGGATCGATCACTTGCGGCCCGACAAAGAACCCGTCGGGTGCCTTCGAGTTGCCGACCCGGGCAATGCCTATCCCGGGATGAATCATGGCTCGGACGATTTGAGTGTCGGGGGGTAGGGACACCTTGGCTCTCCTGCTGCCGTGCATCCTATAACGCCGTGGCCCCCGGCGCGTGCAGCCTATTAGAATGGACGGATGCTGAAGCCGCGCACCCTTTTCCTTCTCGCCGTTGTCACGTTGTCGATCGTCCCAATGGAGAGGTCCCACGCACAGGCACCGGCCGGCGACGAAACCGCGCGCATCAACGCGTGGTTCGAAGCCAAATTCAAGGAGCAACTCGCCTTCAGCCCGATCCAGCAGACGTTCCTCGGCCAGAAGTCGAGCGCGATCGACGACCTGTCGATTGCCGCGCAGGACAAGCAGCTGGCGTGGCAGCGCGCGGCCGCGGCGGAGATGCGCAAGTCGTTCGACTACGCAAAGCTGAATCCCGAAGCGCAGACGTCCTACGACGTGTGGCTGTACCAGCTCGAACAGGCGGAAGCGGCCGTGCGGTTCCGCAGCAACGCCTACATCTTCGACCAGATGTCGGCGATTCACTCGTTCTTCCCGCAGCTGCTGATCGCGTTTCACCGCGTCGACGATGTGGCCGACATGAACGGCTACATCA
>DATMJU010000751.1:0-3680 GCA_035553795.1 Vicinamibacterales bacterium | reverse complement strand
GCGTGGAAGTGCGCTGGGGACGCGAGCGCTACCGGCCCGCCGGCGGCGCCAAGATCGACACCGAGGCGTTTAGCGTTCTCGAAGCGCAGACCAAGAAGCACTACAACACCGTGGTGTTGCCCACGATGGGCACGGGCGCGACCGATATGTCGAACCTGCGCGCCAAGGGCATCCAGTGCTACGGCATCGGCCCGGCGCTCGACTCCGAGGACAGCGGCAAAGGCTTCGGCGCGCACAGCGATCAGGAACGCATCCTCGAAAGCGAGCTGCACCGGTTCGTCCGATTTCAGTACGACGTAGTGGTAGAACTGGCGCGCGCGAAATAGCCGACTACTGCTGAGTTTGAGCTGGGACGGCTCGGCATTATGATCTGTCGCCGTGCCTCTCAACCGTGGGTGGTCGTATCGCGAACAGGTGGGACCCGAAGCGTCGGGCCAGACGGTACTGGCCTACCTCTCTGCGACTCGATTGCACTCCACTGAACAGGAGTGGACGGCACGGCTCGACCGCGGTGAGGTAGAAGTTGAGGGCGCTCGCGTTCGACGCGACACAGTTTTGTTCGCCGGCCAGACCGTCGTCTGGCACCGTCCGCCCTGGGACGAACCGACGGTTCCGACACACTTCGACGTCATCCACGAAGACGACGCGATCGTCGTCGTCAACAAACCGAGTGGATTGCCGACGATGCCCGCCGGCGGATTCCTCGATCAGACGCTGCTCGCGCTGGTGCGCAAACAGCACCCGGAAGCGAGCCCGCTTCACCGGCTGGGGCGCTGCACCTCAGGTCTCGTGCTCTTCGCACGTACGCGTGAAGCCGCCTCGCGTCTTGCACGTGCGTGGCGTGAACACCTGGTCAAGAAGACCTATCGCGCCGTCGGACTCGGCGCCACGCGCGCCGAGATGTTCGTGATCGACGTGCCGATCGGCTCGGTGCCTCACCCGACGATCGGCACCATCCAGGCGGCTTGCGAAGGCGGCAAGCCCTCACACAGCGTCGCCGTCGTCCTGGAGACGCGTCACGACCAGACGTTGTTCAGCGTGGAGATCACCACGGGGCGGCCGCACCAGATCCGGATTCACATGGCCTATGCCGGGCATCCGCTCGTGGGCGATCCGATTTACGAGGCGGGCGGCGGAGTGAAGCGTCACCCGGGCCTGCCCGGTGACGGCGGCTACTTGCTGCACGCCGAACGGCTGCAGTTCCTGCATCCGATCACCGGCCAGCGCATGTCGGTGACCGCTACTCCTCCGCCAGAGCTGCAGACGCACGCCGAGCTCGTGTCTGCCGGCAGCGCCATGAGCCGCTAGAGATCCTCGATCCACCGATTCCGATCCACCGATTTTTATCTACAGATTTCGATCCACGGCGCATGGCGCGAGCTTCGCTCGCGCTATCGCGGATATGAGAAGCCGGAATCATAAGACCGGCTCCCGTTCCTGCGGTCTTATGATCCCGGCTTCTCATGTCCGCGACGGCGGCTGTGCCGCCGTGCGCCGCACCTTTATCCGTGTAATCGGTGGATCAGAATCGGTGGACCAACTACTGCGAGTGGCCGCGAGCGGTGACTTCCCACACGGCTTCGACGCGATCGTTGCGAATCGCGTAGATGTAGTCATAGAGATTCACGGCCGGATCGCAGTGAGGGACGATCAACTCCATCCGGTCGCCCATCTTCCATTCCTTGCGGGCTTCCTTGAATGTGATCGAGCCGAACTCATCTGAGCCGGCGTTGTAGTCGAAGCCCGGCTCGCCGATCACCCCCGCGCGCGGCACGTTGATCGTCAGCGCCTTCGCGCCGGCGTCGGTGGTCAGCCGCCCGGGGAATCGATTGTTCACCACGGTGGCGAGCACGGTGAGCGACGGTTCGAAGTCGTCATAGATCGGCTCGCCATTCGCGTTGCCGATCACGATGTACTGCATGTCCATGAAGATGTAGCTGCCGACCTGCACATCGGTGAAGCCGGGAACCAGGTGGTAGATGTTGTAGGTCCCGGTGCCGCCACCGCTGAAAATCTCGGTATTGAGGCCGCTCTGCTTCATCTTCTGCTGGGTGCGGGCGTTCTCCTCGATCGCAGCGAGGGCGCGATCGCGGCGCGCGGCGAAGCCGGCGACGTGCTGCACGCCACCGTCGTACGACAGCATCCCGCGAAGCTTCAGGTTCGGCTGTTTGTCCACCAGCTGCGCCAGCTTGATCGCGTCTTCGCCAGGAGGGATGCCGCTGCGCGTGCCGACCGCGACATCGATGACAACGTCGGCGACGACGCCGGCTTCTTTCGCGGCGTCATTGAGGTCGCGCGCGTTCTGGTCGTAGTCCACGGCCTGCACGAAGCCCGGGTAACGCTTCTTCAACTGCATCGCGCGGCGAATCTTCGCCGGCGGCAGGTTGCTGGTCGTCATCAGGATCTTCTCGAGGCCGGCCCCGAAGAGCGCCTCGGCTTCGCTGAGCTTCGCGACGCAGATGCCGATCGCGCCGGCAGCCATCTGCATCTTCGCGATCGCCGCGCACTTGTGCGTCTTGGCGTGCGGCCGGACGCCGATCTTGTTGGTGTTGGCCGTGCGTTGCATCTTCGCAATGTTGCGCTCCAGCTTGTCGAGGTCCACGCACAGCGCGGGGGTATCGAGTTCCGACTTGTGGATACCCGCCTTGTGCGGCGTCACCGGCCCCATGATCTCCGCGGCGGAATACCCCTTCACCGGCTTGGGGATCCAGACATGCGCGGCCGCGGCGGCGGAGGCACCAATGAAGACGCGTCGTGATGTGCTCATGCGGCGCAGTATAGGCCGATAGGCCAATAGGCCAATGGGCCAATGGGCCAATAGGCCTATTGGCCTAGCGGCCTATTTGCCTGTCATACTTGTGAGTTCATGATCGCGTTCGCCAACGTCAACAAGCAGTACGGCAAGCAAGTCCTCTTCGTCGATGCCTCGTTTCAGCTCAATCCGGGCGAGAAAGCGGGGCTCGTCGGCCCCAACGGCGCGGGCAAGACCACCGTGTTCCGGATGATCACGGGCGAGGAGGCGCCGGACGAAGGCGATGTCACGGTGCCCAGGAAGCTGACCATCGGCTACTTCCGGCAGGACGTCGAGGAGATGTCCGGCCGATCGGTCCTGGACGAAGCCATTGCCGGCAGCGGCCGCGTCGGCGACCTGCACCACGAGCTCGAGGAGCTGCAGCACGCCATGTCCGATCCGGCGCAGGCCGACGACATGGACAAGATCCTCGGGCGCTTCGGCGAGGTGCAGGAAGAGTACGACCACCTCGGCGGCTATGCCCTCGAGAGCCAGGCGCGCGAAGTGCTGCACGGCCTCGGCTTTGATGACGAGCGGATCGACGGCGACGTGGGCGCGCTGTCAGGCGGCTGGAAGATGCGCGTCGCGATGGCGCGCGTGCTGCTCGGCAAGCCGGACGTCCTGCTGATGGACGAACCGACCAACCACCTCGACATCGAATCGATCATCTGGCTGGAAAGCTTCCTCACGCAGCATGAAGGCGCGCTGCTGATGACGTCGCACGATCGCGAGTTCATGAACCGCATCGTGTCGAAGATCTGCGAGATCGACGGCGGCGAAATCACCATCTACTCCGGCAACTACGATTTCTACGAGCGGGAGCGCGCGACGCGCGAAGCCAATCGCGAAGCCGCCTACGCGCGCCAGCAGGCGATGCTGGCGAAGGAAC
>DATMJU010000750.1:0-5119 GCA_035553795.1 Vicinamibacterales bacterium | reverse complement strand
GGTCTGGTATTCGCCGGTCTCTGTGTTCACCCGGATCACGTCGCCCTCGTTGATAAACGGCGGAACCTGGATGACCACGCCGGTCTCGAGGGTGGCGGGCTTGGTCTGGTTGGTGGCAGTGGCGCCCTTGATGGCCGGCATCGTCTGGGTGACGACCAGGTCCACGGTCTGGGGCAGTTCGATACCGATGGGGTTCTCGCCGAAGAACTCGACCTCGACGTTCATCTCGGGCTTCAGGAAGCCCACCATGTCCCCGAGCAGGTCCGCCTGGAGCTGCACCTGGTCGTAGGTGTTGGTGTCCATGAAGTGGTACCCCTCGTTGTCGTTATAGAGGTACTGCATCGCCTTCTGTTCGAGGGAGACGCGTTCGACGATGTCTTCCGAGCGGAACTTCTCCTCGGCCATCGTGCCGCTCTGGATGTTGCGCATCTTCACGCGCACGAAACCACGGAGGTTGCCAGGGGTGACATGCTGGCGATCGAAAATCCGATAGAGCTTGTTCTCGATCTTGACGATCATGCCCTTGCGGAGCTGGGTTGCGAGAAGGTTGTCAGCCATAAAGCCTTTGGAATCAGTTAGTAGAACCTTTCGAGTTTAACATAGGCCCCCCAATTTGGGCATAGGTTCGACCCCTTCAAGGGCCGTGCTACATTTGAGGAATAGTGGTCTTCGCGCGCTGGGACCCGTTCCGGGATCTGATACGCATCCAGCATGGCCTCGAGCGCCTCGCGTCTCATGGGCCGCAGGGATGGGCGCCTGCCGTCGACCTGTGCGAGACGGCCAACGCCTTCATCTTTACAGCCGAATTGCCGGGCCTGTCTCGGGAACAAGTCCGTATCGACGTGCACGAGAATCGCCTGACGCTGCAGGGGCGTCGCGACGCGCGCGTGTCATGCGACAAGTATCACCAGGTGGAACGAGGCCACGGCGAGTTCCTCCGTCACTTCGTGCTGCCCCACCCGGTGAACGCCGACTCCGTGGTCGCAGACCTGACCGACGGCATCCTGACGATTACGGTTCCGAAGCTCCCGGCCGAGGCGCCCAAACGCGTCGTCGTGGCCTGACGTCTAACTAATCAGTGAAGGTCCAAAAGGTGTTGCGCAAGCTCTCCATGCTCAGCCTGCTGATGGCAGGCGTCGTTGTCGGTGTCGTGCTGTCTGGCCGGGCCACCGATCAGCCGGACGTGATTGCGCGGACGGCGCCGACGTCGGCTGCGGCCGGTGCGGCGTCCGAGGAGCAAGCCCCTGCCACTGCCGCGCCCGGTCCCGACTTCACGCGCATTGCCGCGCAGACCACGCGCGCGGTCACGAACATTTCGTCGGTGCAGGTGTCGCGCCGGTCGGCCTCGCCGTTTTCCAACGACCCCTTCTTCCAGTATTTCTTCGGCGACCAGGACGACGTGTTCGGCCGGAGCCGCGCGCAGCAAAGCCTCGGCTCGGGCGTGGTGGTGTCGGCAGATGGCTACGTGGTGACCAACAACCACGTCATCGGCGACGACGTCGCCGAGGTGACCGTCACCGTCGGCGAGATGCGCGACCTGAAGGCGAAGATCATCGGCGTCGATTCGTGGACCGATCTGGGCCTGCTGAAGATCGAGGGGAAGAATTTCCCGGTCATCCCGTGGGGCGATTCGTCGAAGCTCAAGGTCGCCGAATGGGTCATGGCGGTTGGCAACCCCTTCTCGCTCAACCAAACGGTGACGCTCGGCATCGTCTCCGCGCTGGGGCGGGCGAACGTCGGCATCACGCAGTACGAAGATTTCATCCAGACCGACGCGGCGATTAATCCGGGCAACTCGGGCGGCGCGTTGATCAACAGCCGCGGCGAGCTGGTCGGCATCAACACCGCGATCTTCTCGCAGAGCGGCGGCTACCAGGGCATCGGCTTCGCCGTCCCCAGCAACCTGGTTCGGCGTGTTGTCGATGACCTGCAGAAGTTCGGAGGCGTGCGCCGCGGATCGATCGGCTACGTGCAGGTGGTGCCGCTCAGTGGCCGTCTCGCCGACGAGCTGCGCGCGCCTACCAGCGATGGCGTGGTCGTGAACGAGATGTCGCGCGAATCAGCCGCGTGCAAGAACGGCCTCGAGCCCGGCGACATCATCCTCTCCGTGAACGGCACGACCATCAATGATCCGTCGCAGTTCGTCCGCCTGATCGCCGACAGCACCATCGGCTCCACCGCGCAGATCCAGATCCTGCGTGAAGGCCGCCGTTCGACCCTGAAGATTCCGATCGAGACGCAACAGGAACGCCGCGTTCGCCGCCGCTAGCGATGCAGGCGCCCGCGACACCGACCGCGATACCAGCCGTCTTCACGGTTGAAGCACTGGCCGCCCTGTCGATCGCGGCGCTGGTGGCTGCCGCGATCGCCTTGCTGGTCGGCTCGCTCACGCGTCGCCTGCTGCTCAGCATCGAAGGCGATCGCTTCCACACCCAGCCGTTCGCAAACGCCACGGTGAAGGCGGTTCAGCGGGTCACCTTTGCCCTGAGCTTGCTGGTGCTCGCCTTCCCCGCCCTCGATCTCGCGGGCGTCGAAGTCCAAGCCGGCCTGCATCCGGAAGACTTGACGCAGTGGATCACGCGAAGCGGCTCGCGCATCATCTTGCTGATCCTGCTGGCGTTTGCGGCGAACCGCTTTGCGGCGTCCGTGATCAGGAATGCCGAGCACGAGATCGGACCTGGAGACGACATCAAGGCGTTCGAGCGGCGCAAGCGGCTCCAGACCGTGGCCGGAACGCTCCGGAGGTTTTTCTCGATCCTGATCTGGAGCGCCGCTTCGCTGATGGTGCTGCGCGAGCTTGATGTCGACATCACCCCAGTCCTCACCGGCGCGGGCATCGTCGGGTTGGCGGTCGGTTTTGGCGCCCAGACGCTCGTGAAGGACATCATCTCGGGACTGTTCCTCATCGCCGAGGATCAGGTCAGGCTCGGCGACGCGGCGGAGATCAACGGCATTGGCGGCGCCGTCGAAGAGATCAACCTGCGCACCATCGTGCTGCGCGATATGGAAGGCACGCTCCACTACATCGCCAACGGCGAGATCCGCACCCTCGCCAACAAGTCGAAGGATTTCTCGTACTACGTGATCGATATCGGGGTTGGATACAACGACGACACCGACCGCATCGTGGATGCCGTCCGCGACGTGGCGCGCGAGTTGATGGTCGATCCGGCCTACTCGATGTACATCCTCGAGCCGCTCGAGGTGCTCGGCGTGGATGCGTTCAAGGCGAACGAGGTCACCCTCCGCTTCCGCCTCAAGACCCTGCCCACGAAGCAGTGGGAGGTCGGCCGGGAGCTTCGCCGGCGCATCAAGAAGGCGTTCGGCGCGCAGGGCATCCAGATTCCCGGGCCAAGCATGACCGTGACGATGAAACGGTAGAGGCGGGACGTCAGTCCGGCCTGAAAGCTTTACCTCCCGAATACAGCTGCCTTAGTCCTGCCACAACTCTGCCTCCGGCCGTTCACATGCGTGACGTCTCATGTGGTGAGGACATATGAAGCGCCTACTGTGGATTGTTGGTTTGTGCCTGTTCGCCGCCGCTGGCATCGCCTACTACGTGAAGGTGGACGTGTCTGCGGCGCCGACTCAACTGACGTTCGACCCGGTGTCGCGCGGTGACGTCGTCGCGACGGTCGAGGCCACGGGCACCCTGCAGCCGCTCGACACGGTCGAGGTCAGCACGCAGGTGTCCGGCATCATCGCGTCGATCGGCACCGACTTCAACCAGACGGTGAAGCGCGGACAGGTCATCGCCACGCTCGATCAGGCGCTGTTCCAATCGCAGATCGATCAGGCGGATGCGACGATCACGCGGTTGAACGCCGAACTCGAGCGCGCGCAGGTGCAATACGAAGACGCCGCGCTCAAGCTGAAGCGCGCCGAGCAGCTCGCCGCGGAACAGCTGCTGGCCGTGCAGGATGTGGATACGGCGCGCTCGACGGCGCGCGTGGCGCAGACGTCGCTCACCGGCGCGAAGGCGCAACTCACGCAGGCCGAGGCTTCGCTTCGGCAAGCCAGGGTCAACCTGTCGCACACGGTCATCACGTCGCCGACGGACGGTATCGTGCTGAGCCGCAACGTGGAAGTGGGACAAACGGTGTCGGCGGGCCTCCAGGCCCCGACGCTGTTCGTGATCGCTCGCGATCTCACCCGCCTCGAGTTGCAGGCTCGCGTGGACGAGTCCGATGTCGGCGGCGTGAAGACCGGTGCGGCCGTGTCGTTCAGCGTGGATGCGTATCCTCGCCGCGTGTTCACCGGCACGGTGCGGCTGGTGCGCCTGCAGCCGACCACGGTGCAGAACGTGGTGACTTACACCACCATCATCGACGTCGCGAATCCGGACGGCCAGTTGAAGCCGGGCATGACGTCAACCGTTTCGATCGAGACGGCGCGTGCGGACGATGTGCTGCGGGTGCCGGCGGCGGCGCTGCGATTCACGCCGACCGAAGCAATCCTGAAGGAGTTTGGCGCGACTCTGCCCGCCGAGGAGCCCGCCGTCGCGGATCGCCGCCCGAGATCGGGCCGGGCGCAAGCCATCTGGCAGTTGAACAATGGGCGGCTGGAGCGCGTCCCGGTTCGCGTGGGCGTGTCCGACGGCACGCAGGTCGAGGTGAAGTCGGATGCTCTCGCTGAGGGCGCGTCGGTCATCACCGGTGTCGCGCGCTCGGAGACGACTGAGGCGGCGGCGCCTGCGAGCAGCGGCTCACCGCTGGTTCCGCAGATGCCGCGTCGTCCCGGCGGCAATGGAGGCGGCGCCCGTCAGGGCCGTTGACATCATGAAGCTGATCAGCGTTATCGGTCTCGCATTCGAAGCGATCACGCGCAACAAGCTGCGCTCGGCGCTGACGTCACTGGGTGTGATCATGGGCGTCGCAGCCGTGATCGTCATGATGGCGCTTGGCGACGGCGCCAAGGCGTCGATCGAGCAGCGCGTGGCGAGCCTCGGCACCAACGTGATCACGGTGTCGTCGGGTTCCGCGAACGTCGGCGGTGTGCGCACCGGCCAGGGCGCGGTGACCACGCTGACGCCGGCGGATGCGGACGCGATCGCCGCCGACGTGCGCGGCGTACGCCACGTCTCGCCAGGTGTCAGCACGCGCGCGCAGATCGTCGGGCC
>DATMJU010000749.1:0-4349 GCA_035553795.1 Vicinamibacterales bacterium | reverse complement strand
TGGTGAGGCGCAAATGCCAGCGACGTATCTCGCAATCCTCCTCGCGGCCGTCGGCTGCTCGGTCGCCGGCATGCTGATCATTCGCCGCTACATTCCGCCCGAGAAGCTCGCCGAGAACAACGAGTACGTCGGGTTCACGTTCTCGATGCTCAGCCTGATTTACGGCATCTACCTCGCCTTCACGGTGGTCGTCGTGTGGCAGCAGTACGAAGCCGCCGAGGAAACGGTCACTACCGAAGTGGTGCTGATGGCCACGGTGTGGCGCAGTGTCGAGGTGCTCCCGGCGGAAGATCGCGATCGGCTGCGCCGCGATCTCATCGCCTACACGCGCGGAGTCATCGAAGATGACTATCCGCTGATGGCGACCGGCCAGAAGTCAACGTTCAGCGCGCACTACGAAAAACTGTGGGAGGACTTTTACCGGGTGCAATTGACCAGCGGGGATGCACGCCAGGAGGCGTTTTACAGCGAAGCGCTGAGCCGCCTCAACGAATTCTCCATCGCCCGGCGCTCGCGCATCCTGGCCAGCCAGGCGTCGCTGCCGCCCAGCATGTGGGTCCTGCTGATCGTCGGCGCGATGGGGGCGATCGCGTTTACCTGGTTCTACAGCACGCCGTATCGATCGATTCAGATCGCGGCCACGGCGTTTCTCTCCGCCATCATCATCTATGCCGTGCTGCTCGTCGCGATGCTGGAGTACCCGTTCGGCAGCGGCGTCAGCGTGGGAGACCTTCCCTATCGCGAGCTGCTCGAGCGGTTCGAGTCGCTGATCAAGTCAGGCGGCTAGCGTTCGGTCAGCTGCACCTGCACCGCTTCGAGGTCGAACATGTCGTGGCCGAGCGCCAGGACGATCACCTTCTCGCCGACCTTCAAGGTCGCGCGATCGACCTTCTTGTGGTTCTTGTCGGTGACGACCGCGGTATCGAGGAAATCGATCTCGTAGGTCGCGCCGTCGATCGCCTTTACGGCGATCTCCTCCTTCTTCAACGCCGAGACCGAACCGACGATCTTGAATTTCTCGTGCGCCAGGAGATCGCCCGCCAGGACCAGGCCGAGAAGTGCCGCAACCGCGTATCGCATCGCCCCACTATAATCCCGCTCATGCTGCGACGCGCCACTCTCGCTCTTGGGCTGATCCTCCTGGCGACCGCGGGGCCTTCGGCCCAGCCCGATCGTCACAACAGCCGTTTTGAAGCGATCGCCGAGCTGACGCAGGCGAAGATGAAAGAGTTCAAGGTGCCCGGCGTCGCGATCGGCATCTTCGACAATGGCGTGCTGACGACGCGCGGTCTCGGCGTGACGAACCTCGAGGACCCGATTCCGGTCAACGATCACACCGTCTTCCCTATTGCGTCGATCTCCAAGACCTTCGCCGCGACCATGGCGATGCGATTGGTCGAGCAGGGGAAGCTGGATCTGAGGGCCCCCGTCCGGAAGTACCTTCCTGAATTCAAGGTCCGCGACGAAGCGGTGAGCCGCGACGCCAACGTCTGGAATCTGTTGACGCATACGGCCGGCTGGGAAGGACAGGTATCGGGCCCCGAGCGCGGCACCGACACGCTTCGCAACTTTGTGGCGACGGTGATGCCAGACCTGATGCAGGTGGCGCCGCCTTCCGCGGCGTGGAGCTACAACAACGCCGGCTTCAGCGTATCCGGCCGGGTGATTGAGTCAATTACCGGCACGTCGATCAATACCGCGGTACGGGATCTGGTCTTCACGCCGCTCGGCCTCGCGCACGCGGGCTCGACGGCCGGCGAGTTCATCGTCAATCGCTTCGCCGCCGGGCACGGAGTGCGAGACGATGCGGCGTTTCTGCAGCGGCCGTTCTCCCCGTCGGTCAGCGTCACTGCCGGGGGCATTGGCTTGTGCATCACCGACCTCCTTAACTACGCGAAGTTTCATCTCGGCGACGGCACCGCGCCGAGTGGCGAGCGGCTGCTCAGCAAGGCGTCACTCGAGTTGATGCGGACGACGCAGTTGCGCAAGCAGGGCACGGATGACGACATGGGCCTCGGCTGGCATCTGCGCAATGTCGGCAACCTCCGCGTGGCGGCGCATGGCGGCACGCTGGCCGGGCACATCCTGCTGCTGGAGATCGTGCCCGAGAGGAACTTTGCGGTCGGCATCCTCACGAACTCGATCAACGGCTGGCGCCTGATCCAGGACGTCGAGCGGGAGGTGCTGAAGCAATACCACGGCGCCACGTTCCCGAAGAACCACGCCATCGCGCATCGCGGCCTCGTCGAGACGTTGCCGAACGTCGAGCCGCCGGCGACGCAGCCCGATGCGGCGCAGTATGTCGGGCGCTACCTGCGTCCGACGAATGCGGTCTCCGTGCGTGTCGAGGGAAGCAAACTGGTTGTGCAGGAGATCCCGAACGCAGGCGATCCACGCCCGGTGATGCCGATTGCCTTTTTCGGCCCCGACCGCGCAGTGATCACCGAGGGGAACGACAAGGGCCAGTCGATCGAGTTCGTGCGCGACCAGGCAGGTAAGGTCAACTGGGTCCGCGTCGTGGGCCGCGTAGCAGTACGCACAAACTAACACCACCTATGTCCCGAGACGGGACACGCAGGGCCAAGGGGCCGGTAAAGATCCCCGGCCCCTTCACCACGCGACCATCGCGGCTTCGAAGAGCTTCGCGAGATCGTCCTGACTGGCTGGACGGGGCGAGAGCTTCGTCACGCGATGCTGCGGCAGCGTGCCTTCGACGAGTGCCGGGATGTCAGACGATGAGTAGCCGACGGCTTTCAGTCCGTTCGGCACCTTCAGCTCACGCATGAACCAAGTGATGCGATCGGCGAGGACCTTGCCCGCATCTGCCTTTTTCACGCCGGTCACATTCGCGCCGAGAGCTTCGGCCGCTTCCAGATGGCGATCCGGATTCGCTGACGCGGTATAGCGAAACACCGCGGGCGCATTCAAGATCACCGACACGCCATGCGGCACCAGGGGATGATCCGCGGAGTACCCCGGCGCCCTGTAGCTCTTCACGTGGCCGGACACGGGATACGACATGCCGTGCGGCAAATGGACACCGGCGTTACCAAACCCGACGCCTGCGTACGACGCCGCCAACAGCATCTGCGCGCGCGCGTCATCGTCTGACGTATCCGCAACGGCGCGGACCAGGTACTTCGCGACCATCCTGAGCGCCTGGATCGACCAGACATCGCTGATCGGATTCGATCCCTGGTAAGCCGGCCGCATCTTCGGGCTTTCCGGCATCGGCCGCCCGGTGAACGGCATCGCGGTGTACGACTCGATCGCGTGACTGAGAATGTCGAGGCCGCTTGATGCGGCTACTTCGGGCGGCATGGTGCGCGTGTTGTCCGGATCGAGGATGCCAAGCGTTGGCTTCAATCGCCGATTCGCGATTCCCGTCTTGGCGTGCATCTTCGTCAGGTCGAAGATGCTCACGCCGGTCGTCTCGCTGCCGGTACCGGCCGTCGTCGGTATCGCGAACAGCGGCTTCAGCGGACCCGGCACCGGAAGTCCCTTGCCGATCGGCGGATTCACGTAATCGAGAAACTCCGCAGGCGGATACGTGACGTACAGGTTGACGGCCTTCGCGGTGTCGATGGTTGAACCGCCGCCGATCGCGACGATGGCGTCGAAATTGACCTCTCTGCCGAAGTGGATCGCATCGAGAAACGATTCGTCGGTTGGCTCGACGCGCACGCGATCGTAGACCGTGTAACGAATCCTGTTGGCCTCGAGCGAATCAATCAATGTCTGAACCGGCGGCAATCCGCGCACAACGGGATCGGTGATGACGAGCACGCGCGTCGCGCCCATCTCCGCCAGGTCCATTCCGACTTCACGCGTCACACCCTTGCCGAAGCGGATGGATGAGACGGCCATCTCGAACGCAGTGTCTAAGGACATGAGGGCTGAAGTCTAAGGCATAACGGCGTGGTCCCGTTCACGCCAAAAGCTCGCTTAGAATGCGCGTGTGAACTTTCGATTGTCGCTGGCACGGCTCGTCGCTTCGCCGATGTTCACCTTGTTCTCGGTGATCTCGCTGGCGACCGGCGTGGCGCTCACCACCGCCGTGTATTCGGTGGTCGACACGTTGTTGCTGGCGGACATGGGCGTGCCCGACGCCGATCGCGCCGCCGTCATCGTGACGCCACAGCGCGGACGCGCGGAGCTCGGCTCCATCCCGGAGCAGGATTTTGCCGATCTGCGAGCGGCGCAGAAGTCGTTCAGGAGCCTTTCTGCAGCTGCCGCAATCCAGCCATCGGTGGCCGCGTCCGGCAATGCGGAGAGACTGACCGCAGAAGCCGTGGACGGCGCCTACTTCGCCACGCTGGGAATCGGCGCGGCGCTCGGCCGCGTCATCG
>DATMJU010000748.1:0-4190 GCA_035553795.1 Vicinamibacterales bacterium | reverse complement strand
CGTCAACGATCTCGCCGCGTGCGTGCTCGGGGCTCATGTAGGCAGGCGTTCCGATAATCACGCTTTCGCCCGTGGACTCCCCCCTCATCATGGGCACGACTTCCATGGCCTTCGCGATTCCGAAGTCCAGCACCTTCGCTGTTCCGTCCGAACGGATGCGCACGTTCGCAGGCTTCAGGTCGCGATGAACGATCCCCTTTTCATGCGCCGCCTCGAGCGCGCGGCAGATCTGGATCGCAATCGGCGTTGCGTCATCGGCAGCCAACGGACCGCGGCTGATGCGATCGGAGAGCGTCTCGCCTTCGACCAGCTCGAGGACGATGGCGCATTTACCGTCGACTTCTTCGTAACCAAGGACGGCGGCGATATTCGGGTGATTCAGGGAGGCCAGCAGGCTCGCTTCTCGCGCAAACCGCGCGCGTCGATCGCGATCGGCCGCCATTGCCTCTGGCAGCACCTTGATGGCAACTTCGCGGCCCAAGCGGGCATCCCTGGCGCGGTAGACCTCGCCCATTCCGCCGGCGCCGAGGAGCGAGACGATCTGGTACGAGCTGAATGTTGATCCAGGAGCGAAGCTCATCCGGAGTGAATCAGCCTATCATGCGATCCAGTGCCCCGCATCTCGCTCGTCATCCCGGCGTATAACGAGGCGCAGTTCCTGCCGCGCCTGCTCGACACGATTGATGCCGCCCGGGACCGTTTCGCCGGCGGCCGCGATCAGGTCGAGGTGATCGTCGCGGACAACGGATCGACGGACGACACCGCGTCGATTGCACGGGCGCGGGGATGCGTCGTGGCGCCTGTCGGGAAACGGATGATTGCGGCTGCCCGCAATGGCGGCGCTGCCGTGGCCACGGCGCCGATTCTCTGCTTCGTTGACGCCGACATGCAGATCCATCCGGATACCTTCACGGCAATCGAAGCAGCCTTGCAGAATCCCCGGTTCATCGGCGGCGCGACGGGCGTGACGATGGAACGCTGGTCAGTCGGCATCGCGCTCACCTACGCACTGATCCTGCCCCTGGTGTGGCTGTCGAACATGGATACCGGCGTCGTGTTCATGCGCCGAGGCGATTTCCTGAAGACTGGTGGCTACCCGGAGGGGCGCCACTTCGCCGAAGACGTAGCCTTCCTGCTCAAGCTGATTCGGCTGGGTCTCGCAGGCGGGCGCCGAATGACACGCCTGCGCGCATTCAAGTCGATCGCATCGACGCGCAAGTTCGACAAGTACGGCGACTGGCACTACTTCTGGATGATGCCCGGCCTCGCGCTCGGCACCTTGCATCCGAGATTCAGCGGAAGCCCGAAGGCACGCTCGTACTGGTACGACGATCGATAGCCAGCTGATCCACAAACGATTCTGAGACCGCGCCGCGTTTGCGTCTATCATCGGCGACGACTAGGAGCCCTCAATGCGACACGCCCTCAGGTTAGTGCTCGTCATCGGTACCTTCTTCCTCTCGACCAGTGCCGCCTCAGCCGCCACGCTCACCTGTAGTAGCGCGACGACGCTCGATGCGCTTGCCATGTGCATCAAGAACCAGATCCCCGGCAACGGTTCCGGGGAGTGGGTCGCCGCGACGGCCACCGAGCAGTCTGCGTGGCGATCTGCCGTGAACCAAATGCTGGGCGGCGCGTGCAACTTCACGCTGCCGTCAGCCATCGCCACGGCCGCGCAGATCCGCACTTTCACCGACACCTCCACCAGCAAGACCTACTGCCTGTTGATGGAAGTGCTCGACGCCAACAACAACGGCAAGGTCGATCGCGGGTGGGGCGCCTTCATGGTCAACCCGAACGCGACGCTCGAGATCAGCCATCACGCGCCGCATCCGCTCGCGGACCTCAACACCGAGAACGAATCGATCGGCGTGTTCGGCGGAACGAATTCACGGAGCTGGATGATGGCCGGCGCCCACCGCCTCGCCGCGAGCGGCTCCAACAGCTGCCAGAGCTCGTACGGCGCGGCTGATGCCGCCCATGCCATCAACAACATGTTCCATGCCACCAACATCGAGCTGCTCGCCTACTACGGCAACAACCTGCAGACCATCCAGTGGCACGGCATGGCGGCGGACACCTGCTCCACCAATGCGTTCCTGTCACATGGACGCGACGTCAATCCCGCACCAGGCGACAAGAACCTGTTGCTCCGCAACAGCATGCTGGCGTCGCATCCGACGTGGGACATCGAGACCCCTGACAGTTCCTGCACGCTGAACGCCACGGACAACGTCCAGGGGCGCCTGATCAACGGCGTCCCTGAGGCAAGCGTGTGCGGGACCGCGGCGACGAACTACAACGGTCACTTCCTCCACATCGAGCAGGACGCCAACTACCGCAATCCTGCGGATTGGATTCCCTCGATCAACGAAGTGTGGGGCACACCAGCACCGCCACCTGCGCCGGCGAATCTCGCCGCGGCCGGCGGCAACGCACAGGTCAGCCTGTCATGGAGTGCCGCCAGCGGCGCCGACACCTACTCGGTGCACCGCGGCACGGCGTCGGGCGGACCGTATGGCACCATCGCGTCGAGCCTCACCGGTACGAGTCATGTCGACACGACGGTCACCAATGGAACGACGTACTACTACGTGGTGTCGGGATTCAACGAGGCTGGTGAAGGACCGGACTCAAATCAAGCGTCAGCGACGCCGCAAGCGCCACAGCTGCCGGCCGCACCGACCGGCGTGAGCGCGACATCGCCAGGCAAGAAGAAGATTACCGTGACATGGAACGCGGTCGCTGGAGCGACCAGTTACACCGTCAAGCGCAGCACCACGAACGGCGGACCGTACACGACGACCTTCCCATCGACGGCCACGTCACTCACCAACACGGGGCTGACGAGCGGCGTCACCTACTACTACGTGGTCTCCGCGACCAACGGTCAGGGACAAGGCCCCAACTCCGCGCAGGTCAGCGCCGTCGCGAAGTAGCCTTCGCTCGGATCCTCGTGAGCACGGCCGGGCGCGTAATGTCCCTCAGCGCGTCCCGGCCGATCCAGCGCTCGGTCGCGTTCTCACTCTTCGACAACTTTGTCGCGGTCTTCATCGCGACCGCGTGCAGCGCCGCGCTGCGATGACCGATGTGGCGCAACGCCCAACTGACGCCCTTCTTGACGTAGTTGCGATCGTCGGACGCGCCCTTCTCAATCAACGGGAAGAACTTCAGGAATGCCGAATCGGGCGCCTGCTTGTCGTGCGCGGCGAGGCAGGCCATCATCACGAAGCCAGCGCGCTTCTGGAACTCACCCTGCTGTTTGACCCACTTCGGCACCATCTTCCACGCG
The DNA here is from genome assembly GCA_035553795.1 of Vicinamibacterales bacterium. Taxonomy (GTDB): domain Bacteria; phylum Acidobacteriota; class Vicinamibacteria; order Vicinamibacterales; family UBA2999; genus 12-FULL-67-14b. Next base: position 898 of record DATMJU010000748.1, on the reverse strand, counting down.
TCAGGCGCACGGTCGAACAGCTTGAAGCACACCGTGTCCGTGGTGCCCCAGTTGTCGAAGTCGCTGCACCACGCGTCCATCAACGCCGGCGTGACGCGCGCGGGATCGGCCAGGAACGCCGACATCATGCGCGCTTCGAACCAGCCGGTTTTCCACAGCCGTACCGCCAGTGCGTGGTCGCGGCCGATCCGCTTCGCTTCCGGCTGCATGGTGGCCATGCTGACGCCGAACGTGCCGGTCGTCGGCAACCCGAAACGCGCCATGCCCTCGCGGTTCTTCCGGGTGCCCTGCTTCTTCAGCCAGGCCAGGACCGAGTCCACCGTCGCCCGTGTCTCTCGCATGTCTGTCATGATATTCGGGACATCCCCATGGAAGAACGTGAGCTCTTCGAGCGCTTTGTCGATACCTCCCTGCCCGCCAACCAGTTTCATCACCACCAACACGTGCAGGTCGCGTGGTTGTTTGTCACGAAGCACGGCATGCCGGCCGCGCTCTCGGAGTTTACCGAGGCCATCAAGCGCTTCGCGGATGCGAAAGGCGCGACTGGCCTGTACCACGAGACCATCACGTGGGCATTCCTGTTGCTGATTGCCGACCGGCAGGCGCGAAAGCCTGCCGTGACGTGGGAGGAGTTCGAACGCGACAACCAGGACCTGCTGGCGTGGAAGCCGTCGATCCTGGAGCGCTACTACTCGAAGGAACTGCTGAAGTCAGACCTGGCCAGGAGAACGTTCCTGATGCCGGATAGGGGCTTAGGGGCCTAGCAGGCTGCTGAAAAAGGGGTACCCATGATGCCGATCGTCGTACTACACTGCCGGGCGGAGGCCAGCGTATGCGCGGAGGCGATCAGCAGAGTGGGCACCTGTTTAGTTATCTGTCGCCGGAGCAACGCGTGCCG
>DATMJU010000747.1:0-4226 GCA_035553795.1 Vicinamibacterales bacterium | reverse complement strand
ATCCTGTTCCCGATCGCCACACTCCTTGTCGCGCGGCTGATTCGTCCGTCGGCGCCGGGCGGCGTCAAGAACGAGGCATACGAGTGCGGCGTTCCCGCCTTCGGCGCCGCGCGCGGACGCTACTCTGTCCGCTTCTACTTGATTGCAATCCTCTTTGTGATCTTCGATGTCGAGACGATCTTTCTCTATCCGTGGGCCGTCCGCTATCGCGCGCTCGGCTGGTTTGGGGTCGCCGAGGCCGGCGTATTTTTGGCCATTCTCGTGCTTGGTTATGTGTGGGCGTACCGCAAAGGTGCGCTCGACTGGGCTTAGCCTGGCCGCTCGACTGGGCTGTTAGCCTGGCCAGAGTGAGTTGGCCGGCCATCAGCCGCTAGCGTTCCGCGTCGCGCTGGGTCATCATATAGGAGCACCATGCGCGTACAAACATTTTCACTCCGTTTTGTTCTTGTGACGGCCGCCCTGGGAGCCGTTGCCTGGGGTGCGCCGAAACTGCGTCTGTCCACCGCCACCGTCGGTCCGGTTTCGATCGCGGCATCGTCGACGAACGCCACGCAAATCGTGGAAGCTTTCAATGCGGGAGACGGCGTGCTGAATCTCCGCTTGTCGTCGACGGCCGCCTGGCTGACGCCGCAGTTGGGCACGGCGCGAGCCTGCACGCCGCCGCGTACCGGCAACTGCCTGCCGATCACGATGTCGATCAATTCGACCGGCGTGACCGGTACGCAGACGGCGCTTGTAACCGTTTCGGACCCGAACGCCTGGGACGCGCCGCAAACGATTACGGTGACGATTCAGGTGGGCGGTGCGCTTCCCGATTCGCTCGTGCTGCACGTGCCCCCGGGCGGCCGCGCTGAACGCGCGTTCACGCCGGCTGCCGCAGTGCGGACCACGACGAACACAACGTCCGGCGGCGGATGGCTGAGTGTCGTCGCCGACGGCGGCGGTACGTTCTCGTTCTCGCGGACATTCAGCGTCGCCGCCCAGGCCTCCACGCAGCCGGATGGAACCTACAACGGAACGGTGGCTGTCTCCGGCTCCACCTTCGCCGGTGAGAACAAGACGATGAACGTCCAGATGGTGGTGACCCGTCAGCCGATCGCCGTCGCATCGCCGACGCCGATGTTCCTCAAGTACCCCCGCGGATTCACGCCGCCGAAGTCCTACATCAGCGTGGCGAACACAGGGCAGGGCAATCTCACCATTGGCGCCGTGACCGCCTCTGCCAGCTGGTCGCGCGCGGCCGCGCTGGCCGGGACAAGGCTGATCGAGATTACGCTCGACACGGCGGCGCTTGCCGAGGGTACCTACACGACCACGATCGGAGCGACCGGCAATTGGGTGAACGGAGCGATCTCGGTTCCCGTCACGGTGGAGATCGTCGCGCCCGGCGGGCCGCAGATTTCCTTCGGTGGCGTCGTCAACAACGCGAATTTCGCGGCTGCGGAACCGCTCGCACCGGGCGGGCTCGCAGTGCTGTTCGGCAATCAGTTGAGCCTTCGCGCTGCCGCCACCGACGTAACGTGGCCCGCGGGTCTCGACGGCATTGGCGTCTACGTCAACGGCGCCGCCGCGCCCCTCTATTACACGTCGTTCGGGCAAATCAACTTCCAGATTCCCTACTCGACCACGGTGGGAGAAGCCAGTGTCGTCGTCGTCCGTGATGGCGTGATCGGCAACGTGAATACCGTCAACATTCAAGCGAACGTACCGCGCATCATGGTGTGGCCTGGTCTCGACTACGGCATCATCGTCAACAACGATGGCTCGATTCCCGTACCCGCGTCGGCGAATTTCGTCAGCGTGTTCCCGCAGCGCCCAGCGCGCCCCGGCGATTTTTTGGTTGCCTACGTTCTTGGCATGGGCCAGACCAGTCCACCTGTCAGTTCCGGCGCACCCGCACCGGCAGCTGAACCGCTAGCGCGCGTCGGCGGCAACACCGTGGTGCGCATCGGCGATACCACCGTTATCGGCCGGCCCATCGACGTGACGCCGCTGTTTGTCGGTCTCACGCCGACCTTCGTCGGCCTCTACCAAGTGAACTTTCAGTTGCCGCCCACGACGCCACGCGGAGAACGCGTGCGCTTGCGCATCGACAGCAACGGGGCGTCTTCGAACAGCGTGTTTTTGGCAATCCAGTAAGGACGGCGGCATAACGGCGGCGAATGCCAACGGACCGGCTCTACTACCGCGACGCTTATCTTGGCGCGTTCACAGCGAACATCGTTCGCGTCGCTGATGACGGGCGTCGCGTATACCTGGACCGCTCGGCTCTCTACCCGGAGTCGGGCGGGCAACCCTCCGATCGCGGCACACTCGGCGCCGCGACGGTTCTCGATGTGGTTGACGAGGGCGACGAAGTCGCGCATCTTGTCGACCGTGCGCTTGCCCCGGGGCCCGTTGCCGGCGTCGTCGATTGGCAGCGGCGGTTCGACTTCATGCAGCAGCACACGGGCCAGCACCTCGTATCCGCGGTGATACAGGATCGCTTCGGTTGGGAGACAGTGAGCGTTCACCTGGGCGTCGAGACCTCGACGGTTGACGTCACGCCTGCGTCGGTTACGCCGGAGCAACTGGAAGAAGCCGAGCGCCTCGCCAACACCGAAATCTGGCGGAATCGGCCAGTTTCGGTGACGTTCGAAGATGCCTCGCTCGCGCGGGGGTTGCGGAAGCCGGTGGGACGCTCTGGCGAAATTCGGATCGTCACCATCGAAGGTCTGGACCGCAGCGCGTGTGGGGGCACCCACGTTCGCGCCACGGGCGAGATCGGCATGATGCTTCTGGTCAAGACAGAGAAGGTGCGCGGACAAACACGCATCCACTTCGTTGGCGGCGCGCGATGCGCCACGCTCGCCCGTAGCTACGCGGCGGAGCTTCGACACGCAGTGGCGGATTCCCAGCAGCGTATCGGGACGCTCGAAAAAGAAATGGCCAAGCTCCGCACGGCGCTCGGTGGTTACCGCGGGCGCGAGTTGTTCGAAAAGACTCCGCCGGGCGCTGATGGCGTGCGGCGAGCGGCGCGCGAAGTCGATGCGATTGACGATTCCATTCGAGCGGAGGCGAACGCGTTCACCGCTAGTGGACCTGCGCTGTTCGTCTGCTGGAGCGGCAACGCGCTCGCCATCGGCGCGTCACCCGGCACGGGCATCGACGCCGGGGCATGGATCAAAGCGCGTGCCAAACGCGGTGGGGGAACGCCGTTGTTCGCACAGGGCACCTTCGATGATCCGGCTGCCGCCGCGCTCGAACTGTTGCCGCCGCGCTAGCGGCGGGCGTCACACGGATCGCACGGTGCTGTCGGGAGGCCCCCCGGCCTGCCTCGCAACCGCAGCCACAACTTGGGTTCCAGCCGTGGCGCAGGCACTCGTGCCTGCAGCCTCGACACTCGTGTCGAGGGGCTGGGGAAAGATCCCCAGGCCTGCGGCGGGCTCCCCAGCCCGCCATGAGAGTTGCGATACATGCGAAATGGCGGGACCTGGAGGTCCCGCGAGGGCCGACTGAAGTCGGCCGCAAGCTAAAGCTTGCCCCACATGCCGCAGGCACGAGGCCTGTCCCACAATCTCGGCCCACAGTCTCGGCCCACAGTCTCCGGACGATCGGCTCAGGATTTCCGACGCAGCCTGCTAGGCGCGCGCCAGGCCGATCAGAACGACGCCCGCGGCGTAGGCCGCCAGAGAGAGCACCGACAGGAGCGCGGATGGCTTGCCGCGCAACTCACGCCAGATGAGAAGGCCAAGCAGAATCGCCACCGCCGGCGCGGCGTTCGAGAGCACAGACGCCGTCAGCGGCTGCAAGCGCGCCGCACCTGTCGCGGCGGTCGCCGCCAGGCCCGCGAGCAGTCCGCCGCACCAAAGCATTCCGCCAAAGACACCGAGCAGATGGTCCCTAACCGAACCCTTCAGGTATGCGCCAAAATCGATGGCGTCGCCATGAATCGGCAGGTTGATGAAGTAGATGTTATAGACAAACGTGGTGAGGAACACGCCCACCGCAATCATCACCGCGATGGCATATGGGCCGAGACCGATCTCGCTGCCTTCCGCGCGGGAAAGCGTAATCAGAGGCTGCACGCCCGCCATCAGAACGCCGGCGATCAAGCTCACAACGATCGACTTTGTCGCGCTGGCTGGGCGCGCGGCTCGGTTCTGACGCACCCCGTGCACTTGCGCCTCCCCGGCCACCGGCCGCTTCGCGTTCGCCATGGCGGCACAGATCATCGACACCAGGAC
>DATMJU010000746.1:0-2321 GCA_035553795.1 Vicinamibacterales bacterium | reverse complement strand
GTGCCGAACGTCAGGAAGAGCCCGCTCAGCACCGACGAGAAGCTGAATTCCTACAAGGACATCACGACCTACAACAACTTCTACGAGTTCGGCCTGGACAAGGCCGATCCCGCGAAGTACGCCGGCAGCCTGAAGCCGCGGCCGTGGAGCGTGGTGGTCGAAGGGCAGTGCGCCAAGCCGGGCACTTACAACATCGAAGACATCATGAAGTGGGCGCCGATCGAGGAGCGCATCTACCGCCTGCGCTGCGTCGAGGCGTGGTCGATGGTGATCCCCTGGAACGGCTACCCGATGAGCGAGTTCATCAAGCGCTTCGAGCCCACGTCCAAGGCGAAGTTCGTGCAGTTCAAGACGCTGGTCGACCCGCGGCAGATGCCCGGGCAGACCGAACCGTCACTGTCGTGGCCGTACGTCGAAGGTCTGCGCATGGACGAAGCGATGCACCCGCTGACGCTGCTCGGCCTTGGCCTCTACGGTGAGGTGATGCCGAACCAGAACGGCGCGCCGATTCGCCTGGTCGTGCCATGGAAGTACGGCTTCAAGAGCATCAAGTCGATCGTCCGCGTGTCGTTCCTCGAGAACGAGCCGGTCAACACGTGGAAGTCGAAGGCGTCGAACGAATACGGCTTCTATGCCAACGTCAACCCGCAGGTCGATCATCCGCGCTGGTCGCAGGGCAGTGAGCGCCGCCTTGGCGAATTCTTCCGCCGCAAGACGCTGATGTTCAACGGCTACGCCGATCAAGTGCAGTCGCTTTACGCGGGCATGGACCTGCGTAAGAACTACTGATCAGGGATCAGGGATCAGGGATCGGGGATCAGGGAATCGTTTGAATTCGACACAATGGAGGCGGCGGGTGTTCAAGCCCGTCGCCTGGCTTCTCTGCCTCGCGCCGCTCGCATACCTGATCTACAGCCTCTATCTCGACCTCGGCGCCAATCCGGTTGAGACGCTCACGAATTTCACCGGCATCTGGTCGCTGCGCTTTATCGTCATCACGCTCGCGATCACACCTTTACGCTGGCTGACGGGCATCAATCAGCTGGTGAACTACCGCCGGCTGCTCGGTTTGTTCGCGTTCTTCTACGGCTTCCTGCACTTCACGACGTTCTTCTTCTTCGACCATCAGTTCGACGTGGCCGGGATGTGGGAAGACGTGCGCCTGCGGCCCTACATCACTGCGGGCTTCGTGGCGTTTGTGCTGATGATTCCGCTGGCGGTGACGTCGACGACGGGCTGGATTCGGCGGATGGGTGGGAAGAACTGGAATCGCCTGCACATGCTGATCTACATCACGGCCATGGCCGGTGTGCTGCATTACTACTGGAAGGTCAGCATCAAGCTGCCGCCCGATAACCCGCGCAATTACGCCATCCTGGTCGCGATCCTGCTGGGCTGGCGCGTGTGGCGTAACTTTGCCCGCAAGCGAGCATCTGAGGTATAACGAAGCAGTCATGCAGAACGTGTGGACCAAGTGCGCGTGTTGTTGCGTCGGAGAACCCTCCGACGCCTGTCGTGCTGTGTCCACGTAAGCCGCTGAAGCCATAGCGGCTTCAAAGTTCTCAGCCGATTTCCAGGGCCCGGAGGTGAAAACCTTCGGGCCTTTTTTATTTCAGGCCGGCAGGCTGGCAGGCCGTCGGGCTATCAGGGATGGGAGTAATTCGATGAGAGGTTTCGCTTCTTCACTACTCGCGCTGACCATCGTCACGTCAGCGTTACAGGCACAGACGCCTTCGGCCTCGCTCACCGGCCTATGGGACGCCGCCGTCGTCGTCAACGGCCTCGAGATTCCGTTCCGGTTCGAGATTGCCGGAGACGGCGCGGCCATCAACGGATCGTTCTTCAACGGCGACGAGAAGGTGACGTCAACCGGCGGGAAGTACGAGGGCGGCTCGCTGACGTTGAACTTCGATCACTACGCGACCGCGCTCGAGGCCGCGCTCGTCAACGGGCGGCTCACCGGCATCTACAACCGTGGCACCACGTTCTACCCGTTCTACGCCAAGCGCTTCGCGCCGGCGCCGGGATTCCCGAACGAAGTGCCGGCGATCGACGGGCTCTGGACGATTGGCTCGGTGAACAGCAACAAGGGCGAGTCGGCCTGGCGGTTCATCGTGCGGCAGTCGGGAGCAGAAGTGACCGCGGCGATCCTGCGCGTTGATGGGGACACCGGCGCGTTGTCGGGCACGTATCGCAACGGCAAGTTCATCGTCTCTCACTTCTCCGGCGCGCGGCCGCTGGTCCTGGAACTGACGCCGCAGCAGGACGGCTCGCTCGAGATCCTGCGCAACCGCACCGAGAAGCTGATAGCAGTGAAGGAC
>DATMJU010000745.1:0-7440 GCA_035553795.1 Vicinamibacterales bacterium | reverse complement strand
ATCCGAGCCTACCGGCCACCACGCGCTCTACTGCGCGTGCCACGGCGGAATGTTCGATCGGCAAGGAGAGGTCGTCGGCGGACCGCCGCCGCGCCCGCTTCCGCGCTATCCGGTCGAGGTGCGCGACGGACAGGTGTTCGTCAAGGTGACCGTTCGACCGCCAGTGGTGACCGCATGAACCTGGTTGCACTGAAGGCCGCCGTTGCGGAACGGATTCCGCTGCCGCCCGGATGGCGAGGCAAAACGCTCGAAGAGCAGTTGCCCATTCACCTCAAGACGTGGATCTGGGCGCTAGGCGGTACGCCCGCAGTCCTCTTCATCGTGCAGGTCGTGACCGGCGTCCTGCTCACGTTCTATTACGTGGCCCAGCCGATGCACGCCTATGAGAGCGTGCGGCAGATCACGTTTGGCGTGCGGTTCGGATGGCTCGTGCGCGGGCTCCACCAGGCGGCTTCACAGCTGATGATTGTGGCGGTACTCCTCCACATGATTCGCGTCTTCGTCACGCGCGGCTACCGGCGGCCGCGGGAAGTGACCTGGGTGATCGGCGTCGCGCTGTTTCTGCTCACGCTCGGGTTTGCGTTCACCGGCTATGCTCTCGTCTACGATCAGCTCTCGTACTGGGCGACCACGGTGGGCACCAACATGATCGCCGAGGTGCCGGTGGTCGGCGGGCCGATGCTTTACATGCTGCGCGGCGGCGCCGAGGTGAACCCACAGACGCTGACGCGTTTCTACAACTTCCATATCGGCGTCATCCCGACGATCTTCGTCGTGCTGATCGCGAGCCACATTCTCCTCGTCAGGCTCCACGGCGTCGCGACGCTCGAAAGCGATGCGCGTTCGGACGCTTATCCGTTCTTCCCCGACCACGTGCTGCGCGAAGCGGCAGTGGCGCTGGTCGTGCTCGTCGCTATGGTGGTGTACGTGATGGCGGCGCCGCCCGGCTTAGGCGAGAAAGCCGATCCGAATCTCACGCCTACGCACATCCGGCCGGAGTGGTACTTCTTCCCATCGTACCGCTGGCTCAAGATCGTGCCGTTGCAGGTCGGCCTGTGGACGTCGGTTGCCTTTGTGACTGGAATGATCTTCTGGCCCTGGATCGACGCGATGCTGGAGCGAGCTGTTCCTGGCAGACGCGTCGGCACGTTCGTCGGGATCGCGTTCTGGATTGTGACGCTGGTACTCCTGCTGTGGGAGGCCTTTTCTTGAGGTCTGATCGATGACTATCACCGCGCAGAAATACCTGGTCGCCGCACTCAGTCTTGGGCTCCTGACCGCCGTCATTGCGGCCGGGACCGTCGAGTCCCGTCTTCGTCTGGAAGCCGAAAAGGCCGCTGGTGCGGGAACCGGACCACTCGACCCCGCGCTCGCTCGCGGCCGCGAACTGTACGAGAAGTACAGCTGCATTGCCTGTCACGGCGCCAGCGGCGTCGGGGGAGTGTACAACGCCAACGCGCAGACCGGCGGGATGATCAACGGCGTGCGTTTCGTGGCCGAGACCTACACGAAGGACGATCTGTCGAAAAAAATCCTGGATGGCGTTCCAGTAGTGCCGAAGGCCGATCCAAATGGTCCGAATCCCCCGCTCGCCATGCCGTCGTACCGAGGGGTGATCGGTGTCGAGGAGATGCGCGAGCTGGTGGACTACTTGTATAGCCTTCGCCCACCAGGCTCGGCGAAAAAGCCGACTGAGTGGTGATCGTAATGCCCTGGCGCACGCACCGCACGTCGAGCGAATGGAGGGTAGAGAGATGAAAAACACATTCCTGAGGACACTGGTCTTCGTGGCGCTCGGCCTGGCGGCATTCGCGCCCGCGAGCGGGGCACAGTCCTACGCCAGTCCTCACCAGGACCACACGATGACGTTCGACACACCAATCAGATTGGTGACGGGCGCGACGCTGGCCGCCGGCACTTACATCTTCAGCTTTCCGTCGCCGTCGCAGCTGGGCATCACTCGCATTCTGAGTACCGACCGGTCGAAGATCTACGCCACGCTGCATACGACATCGAGGACGCGGGCCGCCGCCAACGGCTTCGACGTCGTGCTCGTGACGGACGGACCCGCAGGCTCGCCGCGCACACTGACGGCGTGGTTTTGTGACGGCAACAAGGTTGGGCACGAGTTCGTTGTCGAGAAGGCGAAGCACTAGGGCCCGGTGCGACGTCCGCGCGGACGTCAAGGAGATAAGCAATGTCGCCGCTTTCGTCTCGAACCGAAACCGATGTCGTGCGTCACCGATATGACCGCGGTGCGGCGCGCTATGACTGGGTGACCTGGCCGATGGAAAAGATGGCCATGGACCGGTTCCGCGGCCGACTAATAAGCCAGGTGAACGGCCCGCGTGTACTCGAGGTCGGTGTCGGTACCGGCCGCAACCTTCCGTTGTATCGGCCGGGGTTGCACATCGACGCCGTCGACTTCAGCCGGCAAATGCTGGCGCGAGCGCGACGCAAGCCGCTGCCGCCCGGCATTACGCTGCACTTGATGGACGTCCAGAACCTGGAGTTTCCGTCTGGCTGCTTCGATACCGTCGTTGCCACATGCGTGTTCTGTTCGGTACCCGATCCGGTGCGCGGCCTATCCGAAATCCGCCGCGTCCTTCGAGCGGACGGTCATGTCCTCTTTCTCGAGCACATGCGACCCGGCTCACCGTGGCTGGCAAAGGTGTTCGATTGGCTCGATCCGGTGGTGTCTCGTGCGGGGCCGCATATCAACCGGCGGACGATGGACAACATCGCGGCGGCCGGTTTAACGGTTGAACGCGAGCAGAACTTGGTGTCCGACGTGCTGAAGCTTGTTGTCGCGCATTGAGCGCGTCCCTCGGCGACGTCAGACTGAAATGGTCAGTCATCGATCGGGCCAGGATGGTCGTGCGAGCCAGTGTGGGCACTGGCCGCAGTCGGCGTCGCTCACCTCGTGGGCAGTCTGGCGGCGCAAGCAGATCCATCGGCGTGGCGCCGGCATCCACGCGGGCGACGGAAGCCACGACTCGCGTTCGGCCCACAGACAGGTGGCGGCCGATCGATCGACACCAAGTCCCGCTGTGTCCACCGAATCCTTCATTGGCTGGTCAGCGCCCCGGCTGCTGGAAGATAGCAGCCAGATGCGTAATCCATTACCATGCGGTCCGCGTTGTAGCGCCACCCGAGTGTCATTATCGAATGCTTCATTGCGCGTATCCATCGTGCGGGTACCCCAGCCTCGTTGCGATCGTAGAAGAGCGGCACCACTTCAGTTTCAAGGACCTCGTATAGGGAAGCCGCATCGCGATTCCATTGCGTGGCGGCGTCGGCATGAACAGCGCCTTGCCCAATCGCAAAACCGTTGTGGCCGTCGTAGGCTTCGGCCCACCATCCGTCGAGAGTCGACAAGTTGAGGCCGCCATTCAAGGCCGCCTTTTGCCCGCTCGTCCCCGACGCTTCGAGCGGCCGCAGAGGCGTGTTGAGCCACACGTCGACGCCCTGGACCAAGTGTCTGGCGACGTTCATATCGTAGTCCTCGATGAAGGCAAGCCGCCCGGTGAACCTGGCGTCGTGCGCGAGCGCCGCTATCTGTTGGATGAGGCGCTTGCCGTCATCGTCCCGCGGATGCGCTTTTCCGGCGAAGACGAACTGAACCGTCGTGCCCCGCGGACCGCACAGTCGCGCCAGGCGCTCGACATCAGTCAGCAGAACCGTCGCTCGCTTGTATGCCGCAAAGCGCCGCGCAAAGCCGATGGTAAGGGCGTTCGGATCGAAGGTCGACGGCGTCTTCGTTCGACGCCGGACGAATTCGATCAGGCGCCGCTTCAGAACAGTATGGGCTTCCCAGAGTTCGCCATCGTCCATGCTGGCGAGCGATTGCCACGTGTGCCGATCGGCCTGTCGCGACAACCAGTCGGGCCCGAGGCACCGATCGTACAGGCGCGTCATTGACGGCGCCAACCATGATGCCGCATGGACTCCATTTGTGATGTGGCGGATCGGCACGTCCTCCTCGGATCGGCCGGGCCATATGGCTCCCCACATCCGCCGCGCCACGTGCCCATGAAGGCTGGACACGCCATTCCTCCGTCTCGAGTGCTTCAAACCGAGCACGGTCATGCAGAACGTTTCCTGATCGTTGGCAATGTCCACGCGACCGAGCGCCATGAACCCCACCGGGTCGAGGCCCAGCCTGCCGCGCAGCCAACCGAGCTGCTGTTCCATCAGGTCAGCGCTAAATCGATCATGCCCGGCCTCCACTGGCGTATGTGTCGTGAACACCGTCTCAATGGCCGTGTCACGAAGGGCACCGGCGACCGTCCGTCCTTCCTGTTCCACGCGTTCGCGGGCGCGCTCGAGAATGGCAAATGCACTGTGGCCTTCATTGAGGTGCAGCACTGAAGGTCGGATGCCCAGCGCGCGCAACGCTTTGAGCCCGCCAATACCGAGTAGGATCTCCTGCCGAATGCGCGTGACCTGATCTCCCCCATACAAGGTAGCGGTCAACTCCCGCAGATGAGGCGGGTTCGAATCGACATTAGAGTCCAGGAGGACTAGACGCGCGCGGCCGACGTGAGCGATCCAGACGTTCGCGTGCAAAGACTCCTCTCCGCAATGGACCCGAACCGTGAGTGTCGACCCATCAGGGGCGGCCGCGTGGACGAGAGGAAACGTCGCAATGTCGCTGGCGCCGTACGTCTCCTGTTGCCACCCCGCTCGGTCGAGTCGCTGGCGGAAGTATCCACGTGCATAGAAGAGCCCGACGCCGACGGCAGGAATCCCGAGGTCGGACGCGCTCTTCAAGACGTCGCCGGCGAGCACGCCAAGCCCTCCGGAATACAGAGGGAGGGATTCATGGAGACCGAATTCAGCGGAGAAATAAGCGACGGGTGCGATTCGTAGGGCGCCACCATGGGCGGTGCACCAGGTGCGATCGTCGACCAGGTATTCCTGAAGCCGTCGGTAGTGGAAGTTGATGCAGCTTTCGAGGCACTTGTCGTCAATGCGCTTCATGAGGATCTCGTCAGTAAGGCCGGCGAGCAGCGCGATCGGGTTGTGGTTCGTGTTCTGCCACAATGCTGGATCGATCTCCTGAAACAGTTCGATCACCTGCGGTTGCCAGGTCCACCACAGATTGAGTCCCAGTTCCCTGAGTTTGTTCTTCAACGTCAACACGTTTGCTCCGGCGCATGGGTTTGAAGTGGGGTACTGGCGACGCGAGAGGCCTGCGCCAGCGGCAGGTCGATCACGAAACGAACGCCGCCGTCGATGACTTCGGCTTTCACTGCGCCATGTTGGTTGGCGATGAGACGCTCGGCCGTGGCGAGCGCCAAGCCGTGTCCGCACGCGGTCGCCGGAAAGGCCTCGAAGAGATCGCTGACAGCGGGCACCGAGGTCACGCCCTCGAGCTCGACGGCGATCTGAGCCGCGTCGCCGCGATTCGCCATCGTGATACTGATGTGGCCATCGCGGAGCGCCGGAGTGTCCGCGAGCATGATTCCGAGCAGGGCTCGTTGCACCTGCTCGGCATCGACGTCGGCAGTCACGGTAGTGTTTGGGGCCGGGGCATCGAGGCTCACTCCCCGACGAGCTAGCGTGATCCGCGCCAGGCGCGTCGTGGTCTCTATGAGTTGCCCGAGATCGACCGGGCGCACAGCCGGCGGTGCAGGCTGCGCAAACTCCAGAAACTCGGTGACAACCTCTTGGAGCCGGCTGATTTGCCGCTTGGCGATCGCGACGAACTCCGCCTTGGGATGTTCTCGCGTGAACTCGTTCTCCAGAATTTCGAGCGAACCCAGGAGTCCCGCGAGCGGCGTTCTGACCTCGTGCGCGATGCCAGACGCGATGCGACCGATCGTAACCAGCCGATCCATGCGCACGCGCTCATCGTTTCCGGCCCTGAGCCTCGCGTAGGCGTCACGTAGTTCCCCGGCCGCGTCGCGATGGAGGGTTCTCTCGGCATGGAGACGATCCGCGAGTACGCCGGCAACAGACGCCACGACGTTGAACATGAGCGCCTCGCCATACTGCTCGGCTTCAAGAACGGGCCAGGCGTGCCACTGAAAGACCACATGCGGCATATAGAGCAAAGTGGAGAACGACGACGTGGCCAGCCCGCCTTTGATCCCCCACATCACAGCCGCAACCACGATCGGGACGTAGTAGAGGCGCTTAAGCACTTCGTGCAAGACGACTGAATGAAGGCTCGTCAGGTAATGCAAGGCTGAGATCGTCATCACAGTGACCGCAATGGCCAGCACCCCTCTGACGCATCGTCGGTGGTCGCTGTCCGCGTCCATGATCACGGCGTGTGCTCCAGCCGGGCACCGAATCGGTCGCATTCCATTTGCAAGGTAGCCGCCGTGGCCTTGAGGACCCGAAGGTGCGATGCACGACAGCCTTCCTGGAACTCGCCGGCTTCGAGCGCCAGACGCTCGAAAGTACGCATGACTGCGGCGATGTGGTGCTCGACCTGATCCCCCTCAGTGTGCGCAGGCGCCAGTTCAGCGGACTGGAGCAGCATCCGGACGACTGGGAAGAACCTCATCGTATCGGTCGCTAGCGTGACGATTCTGGGCCTGAGTTGGGCGAGCAAGCTCCCGCAGTCGGCGCAGATCGGGACGCGGCCGGCATGAGGAGCGGTGCAGCAGATACACGATCCGCGGAGATGCGAGACGCCGTCGCCGCATGCACAGTGATCAGGGAGCGCATTCAGGCTCGTGCAGAGATCGCGTATGTCATCCAAAATGTCGCGCCATCCGCCGAGGAGCCGCCGTTGATCCGGCGCGGACTGCAGAAGATTCGCAAGCAGGTCATTCATATGGCGCCTTTCACGCAGCCAGTAGATGCCTCCGCACGCGGCGGCCCAAGTCTTCGGCGATCGCAAAACGATCGTCGGCATTCTCCCGACATGCGTCCGGAGCCTTCGACATCGTCACCGCCTTCATCGCGTTCAGCGCGACAGCACGTTGCTCCGCGAGGCCGCGCTCGACCATGTTGAGATCCCACATTGGCCGGCGACTGGCCCACCAGAATTGGCAGCTGTGCAACGCGCGATCGAGGAGACCACGGGCAATGTCGGCGTATGGTCGTCCGTCTGCGGTCGCCGTACGAGCGGCGAGATCCACAAGTTCCAGACACACTTGCAGGTGCCGCCATAGAAGTGCCTGGACTTGATTCGCGGGGTCCCTCCAGAGCGGGTAAGGCACCCCCCGCGTCAGATCTTCACCGGACGTGCTCCATGAACTTGCCTTCGGCGTGGTGATTGCGCCGGCTGGAAACAGGTTTAGCAGTTCAGTCGCGGTCACCACGCACAGCTCCCGACCACCGGGAGCTCGCTGCGCGAGAATCTGACGGTGTTGAGCCGCGAGGTCGACGCGCTGCCGGATATTCAACTCCACACGATCCACCTCGTTGTCGAACTGCGCGTATACATGCGCGAGGAACAGGCGCTCCCAGTCGATCACATGA
>DATMJU010000744.1:0-19788 GCA_035553795.1 Vicinamibacterales bacterium | reverse complement strand
ATCAAGCGGCGCCCCGTCGAACGGGCCGCCGAGGCGCGACGGCCAGAGCAGCGCGATCAGTGCCGCGCCGGCCAAGATCGCGTGACTCATTCGGGCGGGATCGTTACGCGAACACCTGTCCGGCTTCCAGGCGCGCGATGTCGGCATCGACCATCATGTGGACGAGGCCCTTGAAGTCAACGCTCGGCTCCCAGCCAAGCGCCTTCTTCGCCTTCTCGGGATTGCCGATCAACAGATCAACTTCGGCGGGGCGGATGAACCGCTGGTCGACGCCGACGTGCTTCTGCCAATCCAGTCCGGCGTGCGCGAACGCAACCTCGACGAGTTCCTGGACCGAATGCGTCTCGCCCGTGGCGATAACGTAATCGTCGGGCGTGTCCTGCTGCAGCATCAGCCACATCGCCTTGACGTAGTCGCCCGAGAAGCCCCAGTCGCGCTTCGCGTCGCGATTGCCCAGCATCAGCTTGTCCGAGAGACCCAGCTTGATGCGCGCCACGCCGTCGGTCACCTTGCGCGTGACGAACTCGATGCCGCGCCGGGGCGATTCGTGGTTGAACAGGATTCCTGACACCGCGAACAGGTCGTAGCTCTCGCGGTAATTGACGGTGATGTAGTGCCCGAACACCTTCGACACGCCGTACGGGCTGCGCGGATAGAACGGCGTCATCTCGCTCTGCGGAACTTCACGCACCCGGCCGTACATTTCGCTCGACGATGCCTGGTAGAAACGAATCTTGGGGTCGACGGCGCGGATCGCCTCGAGGGCGCGCGTCACGCCCTGCGCGTTGTACTCGCCCGTCAGCATCGGCTGGTCCCACGACGAGGGGACGAACGACATCGCCGCGAGGTTATAGAACTCCTGGGGCTGAGCCTTCTCCACCGCCTTGATCAGTGACAACTGATCGAGCAGGTCGGCCTGGAGCAACGTGACGCGGTCGAGGAGGTGCTGGATGCGCCACACGTTCGGGGCGCTCAATCGCCGGATCACGCCGAACACCTCGTAACCCTTGTCGAGCAGGAGCTCGGCGAGATAGGAGCCGTCCTGCCCGGTGATGCCTGTGATCAGCGCGCGCTTCTTAGTGGCCACAAGTCCTCAATCTTACATCACCTGTTGCCGACACTATAATAGCGGCGTGTCGAGGCTGTTACTGTGTGTGCTCGGCGGGCTCGCCCTCGCACTGGTGTTCACGGCAACGCCGCTCGGCCTCGGCGTGCTGGTGGCGGCAGCGCTGTTCGCGCTTGCGGCCGGACGCCGCCTCGACCCGGTCGATCGCCGCAATTTCCTGATCGTGCTCGGGGTCGCGCTGGCGGCGCGGATGGCCGTCATCGTCCTGCTGTTTGCCAGCGACCTTCCCAACGTCAACAGCCTCTCGCTTGGATCGCTGACCGGCGACCAGTCGTACAACATGATGCGCTCGCTGCGCACGCGCGACATCCTGCTGGGCTTCGGCGATGTCACGCATTACGACTACTTCGTGGCGACCGACGACTACGGGCGGACCAGCTACATCGAGTTGCTCACCGTGCTGCAGGTCATCTTCGGTCCGGCGCCGTTCGGGCTGCGGCTCTTGAACGCGGCCCTGTTCCTGGCGGGCGGGGCGCTGTTGTTCCGCGCGCTGCGGCCGCGCTACGGCCGGTTGCCGGCCACACTTGGATTGATGGTCGTCGCGTTTCTCCCCTCTCTGTTTTACGCGTCGATCTCGGTGCTGAAGGAAGCACTGTTCTTCTTCGCAAGCAGCGCGGTGCTCGTGTCAGCGATTGCGCTCGGACGAACCCGATCGCCGCTGCGCCTCGCTGGCCTGCTGATCGTCGTCGTCGCCGGCATCTGGATTCTCGATGATCTCCGGCGCGGCGCCGTGCTGCTGAGTGCCGCGGGACTGGCGTGCGGCGTCGCGATTCGACTCATCGGCGCGACACCCAGGCCCTTTGCCGTCGCCCTCACCGGCGTGGCCGCTGCTGCCTTGGTGATCGCCACGGTCCCATCGATCAAGCAGCGGGCGCTCGATGGCGTGGTGGCGGCCGCCAAGCAGCACAGCGGCCACGTCTTCACCGTGGGCCACGCATACAAGCTGCTCGACGAGGGTTTTTACGCCCACCCGCGGACGAACGCATCCCGCCTCGATTTGACGCCGGAGCAAGCCGTGAGATTCGTGGCACGAGGGATCACCGCATTCCTGCTGACGCCGCTGCCCTGGGAGGCGCGCTCGCTCAGCGAACGCGCGTTCCTGCCGGAACACTTACTCTGGTATGCGCTGCTGCTGGCACTGCCCTTCGGCATTGCCGAAGGCTGGCGGCGCGACCCGTGGGCGACGTCGATGATCCTCGGTTTCGTGATCCCGATGGCCATCACGCTCGCGCTCACGACCGGCAATATCGGGACCCTGCTGCGGCTTCGCGGACTGGTCACTCCCTATATCGCGTGGGTCAGCGCGCTTGGATTCTGCGTGGTTGCCGAACGTGTGTGCGCAAGGTGGCGTGACACGAGGCAGGCCGCCGATTATCACCCCGTTGAGAGCCGGGCATGACACTTATGGATGAGCGCGGCCGCCTGCTCGGCAGGTTCAACGTCGTCGACCTGGCAGCCTTGATCCTGCTCGTCGCGCTGCTCCCACTGAGCTACGCGGCGTCGCTGCTGTTTCAACCCGCGCGGCCGACAATCGAATCCGTTGGGCAAACCGACATCACCAACGCCGAGCGCCGCATCGTTGCCGGCGGTAGCCTGCTCTCCGCGAAGCTGAAGGTGCGCGGCACGGGCTTCACGCCGATGCTTCGCGCCTACGTCGGCGATGAGCCGGCCCTGGCCTTCGTTTTCGAGACGCCGAATTCTGCGGACGTGCTGGTCGGGCCATTGCCGCCCGGACCGCACGATCTGTCCTTGCGTGATGGCGTCCAGGAAGTCGCGCGCGCGGCCGGCGCGGTAAAGATCGAGGCGCCCTCACCACGAATCCTTCGTGCCGAAGGTTGGTTGACAAACATGTCTACAGCAGTCGCCGCCGAACTGAAGGCTGCCGACATGATTCCGAAAGAGGGTCCGCAGTTTGGCGTGGCAATGCTCGGACCAGTCGTCCCCGCACAGTCTCGCATCCGACTGGGGGAGGGAGAGAACGATTTCGCAATCGCCAATCACGTCGAGCGCCGAGCGGTCGTCTACCTGCGTTGCGACCCGGGAGGCATAGAGTTCCTGACCGGCCAGGAGGAATGCACTTTTGGCGGGCAGGCTGTTCGCGGCGCTACGCCGGTGCACCTGATACTTCCATTCACGACCGGCGCCATCGGCTTCTCCGTGTACGAAGTCTTCCCTCCGGTCGCGCCGCAACGCGCACGCATCACGGTCCGCCTCGATCCCGACATTGCCGGTATCCAACCCGGCGATCGCGATTCGCTTCTCGACGATCGCTCCGCGAAGGTTGTGTCGAAGCAAGGCAACCTCGTCACGCTGGAGCTCGGCGTGGACGCGGCGCGGGAGGGCTGGCGCTATCGCGGGCGCGTGGTGCGCACCGGCGGAGAATTTTCGTGGGCTACTCCGCAATACGAGGCGCGTGGCTTCGCAACGGCGCTCACCGTGGAGCCGGCGCGGTGACGGTGCACGACCGCGACTTTCCGGAACTTCGCGCTGCGGTGCGCGAGAGCATTCTCGGTGCGGCAATGCTGAGGATGCGTTCCGCCGTGCAAGTCGCGTGGTCGGAAGCGGTTGTGACACGGGCGGTGGCAACCCGTTTTGCCGCGATTCGCAACACCTCACCTGCATTGGCCGTTCAGTCGCTGGGTATCGCCGTCGCGACTGCGGCGCTTGGTGCATGGGTGATGTCGCTCTGGATCCCGACGTACCTTGGCACGAGCATTCCAGCGTGGGCCTTCTTCTTCGCGGCATTCGCTGCGGCGCTGGCCGCTGTCTGGCCCGAGACGTTCGCGAACCAATGGTCCCGGTCGGGCCTTCGCCGCCTCAGTTTCTGGTTTCGCTAGTCCCGAGCTTCTCGAACAGCGCGACCTGCGCTGACGCATTCCATAGGCGCAACACGATGCGCGCCAGGATGTAGAGCTGGCCAAGCTCAATGATTCGCCTCACCGTTGGCACCGACCCACCTGGAATGAACTCGAAGGCAGCGTATGCGGTGAGCAGGCCAACCGCCAGCAGCGTTGAGACGAGTACGAGCAGCGCGACCGACCATGGATAAGCGCGCACGAACTTCGCGCCCATGCCAATCGCGGCGGGGACCGTCACCTCATTGAGCACGAGCGCAATCCGCGCGTAATCGAATACGACCGTCACGCCCACGAGCGCAAACAGCGGCAGCAGCGTGAGCACTACCCTCCAGATCAGGAGTGTCGATTCCTGTCCCTCATCGACGAGCGGCCAGATGACGGAGAACAACACCAGGCGAAGCAGTCCGTAGACGAGCAGCGCCAGCACCAGTCCGCCGAAGTTGAGCGACAACACGTCGATGAACGAACTGTTGCAAGCCTTGAGAAACTTGCCAGGCGGCGACGATACCCTGGCGATGATGCCGCCCCACAGCCATGCCCAGGCCAGCAGCATCACGCCCGAGACGAGCAGTGCGAACGTTGGCGTGTCGCCCTCGAGCAGGCGATCGATGTTGGACAGTGGCGCGGCTACGCCGATCACGGCCGGAGTCAGCGCCCCAAGAAGACTGCGTTTGTGCGCGGTGACCTCATCCAGCCAGTCGAGGTCGGGGATCGGGCCTGCGCCAGGCTCGACGGCGAAGGGACGCGAGGGCTCGGGCAGTTCGAGATGCACCAGGATTCCAAGCGGTACCGTCACGAGCAATAACAGCAGATACACCATCGCCGGGAGCCAGGGCGTCCGGCAAACCCTCCAGCCACCGGTGATCAATGCAGAGATCGCGGCCATCAGTAGAGAACCGCGTGAGTCATCAACAGGTCCTGAAACCAGATCGTCCACCGCGCGGTCCAGGAGAGTTTGCCGCCCGAGGCGTCGACGCGGGTTGATCGACTGTTGTTCAAGCGGCGCAAATCCAGCGCGAGGACCTGACGCGGATCGACTGTGGCGCGAATGACCGGTGATGGCGCGTCATAGACCAGCTGCCGCGTCTCCGATCGCCCATCCCAGCGTTCGCTCACGACCTGGCCATCAGCAAACTGCAGTTCGATCTCAACGGCGCGCCCGGATTGAAAGCTACCGGCCGGCTCCTGCGAGGTGCCGGTAAACGGAGTGTTGCCATTGCGCTGCACGACGACGGTCGATCGCACGCACTGCGCGGAGCCGCAAGTGGTGTTGGCGAGCGCCTCGGTAGTCAGCGACTCCACCGCGTAGTCCCAGTGAGAAGGGCCGTTGAACACTGGAGTGAAGAACCAGGACAGATCACGATCCGATGCGTCGCTCACTGCTTGCGCGAAGTCGGCCGCCGTCATGGTCTTGCCGCGATAACGCTCGGCTGCCAGGCTGAAGCCTCTTTGCAACGCCGGCCAGCCGATGTACCTCTCGAGGGTGATCAACGCGGTAGCGATCTTCGCTGCCTGCGCGCGCTGAAGGCTCGAGTCCGCCGAGCGCACATCGACATCCGCGATCTGACGGAACTCGCCGAGCGTGACGACGGCCGTTGCCCGGTCGAGCCGCAGCGCGCGAATCGCCCACGGCAACAGGCCGCCGAAAAAGCGCACTTCATACGTAGAGTAGGCCTCGCGCTGAAATCGGCGGTCGTAGATCCGCTCCAGCATGCGCGTGTGCGCATACTCGGCGATGCCGTCGGCAAGGAATCGATCAGGAAGCACGATGCCGACGCCCCACCACTGGCGGACAACCGCCCGCGTGACATCCGCCTCGAGCATTAGAGAACGTGCCGGCTGCAGCCAGTGCATCGGGACGACGACGTGACCAGGCCGGTCGCCGGCGGCTTGCGATCCGGCTGGCGCGCTCTCAACGGTTAAACGCTCGAAGGGCGGGGCACCGAACCACTCGGTGCAGAGTGCGATCGCTTCGTTGGCCGCCTCGCTCACGCGTGCTGAGTGCCGCTGATGTTCAGGGCGGAGTTGTAGCGAGGTTTCTGCGGCGGCTCCCGGGTTGGCGCCGCCTGCGAGCAACAACAGCACGATTGGCAGTGCGCGTGACGGTCTATTCACTAATCCAGGTCCGGTATCTGCGCCTTCTGCGGCCAACGTTGCTATTCTATATTCGGTGTCTGCGAGCCGGCCCGCACAGTTCTCTCGACGCGCGTTCCTCAAGGCCGCAGGTCTCGCCGCGCTTGCGGCTCCTGGCGCCGTCACGCCAGTTGCAGCGCAGGCACGCGGCGAAGTGCTCTACAACGGCATCCGCCTTGGCACCCCGTGGCCGCCAAACAACCGTTACTTCTCCACCGATCCGATCGAGCCGCCATATCTGGCCGACCCGCCGGCGATCATTCCGATCGATCTCGGACGTCAACTGTTTGTCGATGACTTCCTGCTCGAGGAATCGTCGCTCGCGCGCACGTTTCATCGCGCCACCTATCACCCGGCGAGCCCCGTGCTTCGGCCCGAGGCAGCATGGGAGATGCGCGACGAGTTTGCCGAGCGCACGAAGAACAAGCCGAATCCGACGGCGATGGTGTTCAGCGACGGTGTCGTCTTCGATCCCAAGGACCGTCTCTTCAAGATGTGGTACATGGGCGGCTACGGCTCGAACACCTGCCTCGCCACGTCCACGGACGGCATCTCGTGGAGCCGGCCTTCTTTCGACGTCGTTCCCGGGACCAACGTCGTGCTGCGCAGGGATCGGGACTCGAGCACGGTCTGGCTCGATCACGACAACCTCGATGGCAGCGGCCGCTACAAGCTGTCGTTCTTCAACGGCAGCGAAGGCGGCCTGCTGTTGTACACCTCGGACGACGGGATTCATTGGCAACAGCGGGGTCTCGCCAAGCACGGCGGCGATCGATCCACGTTCTACTGGAATCCGTTCCGCAAGGCGTGGGTGTTCAGCCTGCGTGACGACTTCAACGGCAGGCAACGCCACCGGCGCTATTACGAGACCAGCAATTTCGCTGCGGCGTCGTGGCCGAAAGGCGGGCCACCGCTCTGGGTGGGCGCAGACACTGCCGATCTTCGCCGGCCCGAGTACAACACCAGGCCCGAGTTGTATTGCCTCGACTGCGTCGCTTACGAAAGCGTGGTGCTCGGCATGTTCACGACCTGGCATGGCGAGGACAAGAAGCGTGAGAAGCCGAACGACATCACCCTCGGGTTTTCGCGCGACGGCTTCCATTGGGCGCGGCCGAACCGTGATGCGTTCATCGGTGTGGCGGAGGAACAGGGCGCGTGGAACTGGGCGAACGTCCAGTCGGCGGGTGGCTGCTGCCTCGTCGTTGGTGATTTGCTCTACTTCTACGTGAGCGGCCGCCAGGGAGAGCCAGGCACCGATCGCCCCGGCGTGTGCAGCACCGGCCTGGCAACGCTCCGGCGGGATGGCTTTGCATCGCTCAGCGACGATCGCCAGACTCCGCAACCAGTGCGTGTGAACTCGATGCCGGCCAGCGCGACCACGAGGACCATTGAGTTCTCGGGTTCGCACCTCTTCGTCAACGCAGACGTCGCCGGCGAACTCCGCGTCGAAGTCCTCGATCGCGCTGGCGCCGTGATACCGGGATTTGGCGCTGATCGCTGCATGCCCATCACCGGCAACGGCACAAAGCTTCCTGTCGCGTGGTCAGGCGAATCGATCGCGTCGCTGGCCAAACAGCCGGTGCGGCTGCGGTTCCGCCTCAATCGCGCGCGTCTCTACTCGTTCTGGGTGAGCGGAACCGCGACCGGTGCCAGCAGCGGCTATGTCGGCGCGGGCGGTCCCGCCTTCCGTAACGCCGTCGATCAACCTTGAACAGAGCAGCGCGCGCTGAGACCTGGCTGCCACTCGCCATCGCGGTGGCGTGGTGGGCGGTTCTGTATCCAGGACTGTTCGGTGAAGACTCTCTGATCACGCTCGAAGAGGCCCGCAGCGGCAACATCACCGTGTGGTTCACCGCATGGTGGGTGTACATCATCGATGCGCTGAGCCTGAACACTCGCGCCATCCCGCTGCTTACCCTGGCCGGGGTGCTGGTGTTTGCGTGGAGCGTTCGCGATTGGGCGGCCGCCGTGTTTCCTGCGGGCCGCGCACGCACGTGGGCGATCGTCATTATCTGCGCCACTCCACTCGTCGGCGGGCTTGGCGTCCAGGTTCGCCACGACGCGTGGATGACCGCAGGATTTCTATTCGCGCTCGCAGCCATCACCCGCGCTCTGCGTCATGCCAGCTTCGATCGTTGGGACTACGCCCGGCTGGCGCTGGCGTGCCTGTTGATCCCCACACGACACAATGGCCTCGCCACGCTGATTGCGGCATCGGCGATTGGCCTCTTCGTGCTGCCGCGGCGGTTCGCGATGACGCTCATCGCGATCTCGGTCGGCGTGTTCGCCGTCACCCAGGCGGCGACCCGCGCCAGCGGTCAGCCGCACAGCATCGATCCCGTGCAGGCGGTGGAATGGATGATGGCCGACGTCTCCTGCATGATCGCGGATCCGTCAGTCGCACTGACCGACGAAGAATGGGCCAGGCTGGAACCCATCGCTGACCGCGGCGACTGGCGGCAGCCGGTTGCTTGCCGATTCGTCAGCCCGCTGCTAATCGCGCCGTCGTTTCGGCCGGCAGCAGTGGAAGCGCACATGACCGGGCTGGCGCGCACCTGGTTGTCGCTCGGGTGGCGCTACCCCGGAAAGCTGACCTACGTGCATGCGAGGCGCGTCAATCTCTTCCTGCCGCCATTTGTCGGTGGCGCTCCGCAACAGGATCACACACCGTTTATCCACTCGACCATTCTTCCCAACAACTTTGGGCTCGAGTGGGCCTTCCCCCGCATTGCCGAGGCGGCGCGATTGCCGCTCCGCGCCTGGAACGCGATGCGCGCCGTGCTCGCGAACGCGGCAATCTGGCTCGTTGCGCTCGGCGTGATCGCCTGGCAGTTCCCACGGCTGCGGGCTCCGCTGATGCCGACGCTCATCACGTGCGTGGGACTTGAACTTGGACTGCTCGCAACGGCGCCGATCTCCGAGGGCCGCTACGGCTTGTTGATGCTGGTGACCGGGCAGTTGGCACTGCTGTATCTGGCGCTGGAACGACGGTCGGGTATCATCTCGTGATGCCAACCGGGCGGACGATCACGCACACGATCCTCGCGGCCGTGATCGCCGTTGCGTCGTTCTCGCTCTACTCACACCGGCTGGAGTTCGCGCCTCCAGACGTGCAGATCGACGAAGTCCTGATCTCGGTCAACGCCAACCAAATCGCCGAAACCGGCCGCGACTTCCGCGGCAACCTGTTGCCGCTCTACACGCAGACCGCGGCAACCTCGTGGTACCAGCCGTGGGTGATCTATCTGACTGCGGCCTCCGTGAAGGTCTTTCCGTTCAGTGAATGGTCGATCCGCCTGCCGGCGGTGCTGATGAGCGTGCTCAGCGTCGTATTGATGTTCCTGGTCGTGGCGCGCATGGCCGGCACCGCCGCCGGCGTTGCGAGCGCCGTCATGCTGGCACTGACGCCGACGCTTTTCATCCACAGCCGCTACGGGATGGATTACCACTACCCCATCCCGTTCATCCTCGGCTGGCTCTATTGCCTGTTGCGCTTCGACGCCGGCAGGAACAGCGCGTGGCTCGTTGGCGGCACCGCCATTCTTGGCGCGGGCTTCTACTGCTACATCTCCTCGATCGTCATGATGCCCTTGTACCTGGCAATGACCATGATGTGGCTGTACATGCGCGCCGAACAGCCGCGCGCCTACGGGCTGGCGGCGGCGGGCATGCTGCCGTGGTTATTGCCATTCCTGGTCTGGTTGGTCCTGCATCCCGAGGCGTACTCCGCAACGGTGGTGAAGTACGGACTCTATGACTCCGAGAAGCTGAACGCCGCGCAAGGGCTGCGCTCGAGCTTCAGCTTTCTCAGTGTCGGCCAGCGACTCTCGCAGTACTGGAACTACTACGACCCATCCCTGCTGTTCTTCGGCAGCGGCATCAAGGTCCAGTTCTCGACCAATCTCGTCGGTGTGTTCCTCCTGCCCATGGCCGCGTTGATACTGGGCGGCATCTACGCCGCACTGAAGCGTCGCGCTGAACCTTTCTATTTGATCGCGTTGCTGGGATTCATCTCCGCGCCCTTCGCCGCAGCCATCCCAACGGAAGAGAACGCGATCTTCCGCGCGCTGGGCCTGCTTCCCTTCGGTGTTTTGCTGGCGTCTTTCGGCCTTCAGCAGTTATGGAGTCTCGAAGCCCCGCGATCGCTGGTGCTGGGGCTGCGAGGACTCTCCCTCTTCGGCGCCACTTTCGCGGTCGCCTATGGTGGCTGGTCAATTGCGACAGGGCGGGGGATGCCCGCCTCAGCCGTTCCGCTGTTGGTTGTCGCGATCGTGGCAATTGTCGCGACGCAGTTGCCGGGCCGCATCTGGGTGACGAGGATGGCGGTCGCCGGCCTGCTGTTGTTGATGCCGCTGCAGTTCGCATCGTTCTGGTCGGATTACTTCGGCCCGTATCGCGAGCGCGTATCGTTCTGGCTCGGCGGCAACATCCGCGGTGCACTGGAGGACGTGATCGCGCGTGTCGAGCCGGGCAGCGCCACACCCGTGTACTTTGCCCCGCTCAAGGCCGCTGCCGGCAATCTCGACTGGCGAAATGGCTTCCTCGACGCCTACTGGCAGTTCTACGTACTGAAGCATCAACGCGCGGATCTGTGGGATCGGGCTCGCAGCGTCGACGACAAGGACCTCACGTCGCTGCCGCAGGGCGCTGTGGTCGTATCCAACGTCGAGAACACGGCCGTCAACGAGTTGGTGAAAGCTGGAACGCTGCGAGAAGTGGCCCGCGTCAACGAAATCGACGGGCGCCCGTTCTTCATCGTGCTGCAGAAATAGCTGCGCACACACGTCTCCCCTCCTGAAGCAAATCCCTCAGGCCTGCGTGCGGTGGCTATTTTCTTGTGAAGGGAACGACCGCGGCCGGTGAGGACGCCGGTGGCGCCGTCTCGTCGGAAACCAACTCGACGAAACTGACCGTCAGTCGTGTCAGGCTGACACCGTGCGCGCGGCACAGTGCCTGGAGGTTGTGCAGGCGCTCGGGCGCCACGTGGGGCGTGGCGATGACCACGAGATCGACCGAATGCGTCGAGACGAGCAATTCCAAGGCGCTGATGTTGCCCAGAACCGGATAGCCCCCAATCCGCGCCCCCAGGCGACGTGGGTCGTCGTCGACAAATCCAAGAATACGCAGGTGCTCATCGTGGCGTCGCGCCAGCTGTGACAGGGCCATCGTGCCGCTATCGTCGGCGCCGTATATAGCCACACGGCGTCCCGACTGGCGTTGGCGCTGCATGAACCCGCTGGCCAGTCGCAGCGAGGCTCGCGCGAGCACCATTGAGATCAACAGCAACACCGCGTAGATCGCAAACACGGTGCGCGAATAGCTGAAGAATCGATAGACGTAGAGGATGAACAGCTGCGTCGTCACGACGCCGAAGAAGATGCCCCTCGTGATGACGAGGGCGTCGGTCATGCCAAAGTGCTGCCACACGCCGCGGTAGACGCCGACCACGAAGAACGCCACCATCTGTCCGCCGACCACCAGCGGAAAAGACGACGTGAAGTTGCCGAAGTTCTTCATGAAGTCTTCGGGATCTTCAAAGCGAAGGCGGTAGGCGGCGTAGTAACACGCCGAGGTAATCATCAGGTCGAGAATGACTTCGGCGACGCGGCGCTTGTACACCAGGTCGACCAGCAGCGGCGTCAGGGTTCCCTTCTCGACGCGTTCGTCGCCCTCCTCGTAGACGCGGATGCTGAACAGGTACATCGCGAACAGCACCATCAAGATCAGGAACACCGCTGCCGCCAGCGCTGCCCAGCCGCGCTGGAAGTAGTCGAGCCAGAAACCGATGGCGCCGCCCATTGCGGCGAGCAGCCACAGTACGGCCACGGCGTTGCGCTCGCTGAGGCCAATCGCGACGAGGCGATGCGAGGAATGATCGCGTCCACCCTGCGCGGCCGAGCGGCCGGACAACAGCCTCGACATCGTCACCAGGGTGGTGTCGAAGATGGGAATCAACAGCACCACGACGGGCGCCGCGACGATGGAGATCACGTCGGGACGCGCGGCAAGGCTTTCCGACTGCGTCGTCAGCGTCGCCGCGCTGACCGTAAAGCCGAGGAGCAGGCTGCCGCTGTCGCCCATGAAGATCGACGCGGGATGGAAGTTATAGACGAGGAATCCGGCCGACGCGCCGATCAAGGCGACGAGTAGTTTGACCTCGGGAGGAGCGCCGCCGCCGGCTGGCGCAGTCTGCAACAGGCCCGCGGCAAGGGCCGTCGCCGCAATCAGCGCGATGCCCGCACACAGACCGTCCATGTTGTCGAGCAGGTTGAACGCGTTGGTCAGGCCGACGATCCAGACGAGCGTGCAGGCCATGTCCACCGTCATGGACTCGAACCAGTTGAGCCGGTAATCGAAAAACAGCAGCACCGACGCGAGGGCGATCTGCGCGATCAGCTTCGTCGAGGGTTTCAACGTCTTGACGTCGTCGACGAACCCGACGACGAACATCAGCATCGAACAGGAGACCAGGACGGGAATCTGGGCTGCCGCACCGCTCAGCACCGAGACGATCAGGATAGTGAGGCCGATGGCGACGCCACCGAACAGCGCGACGTGCCGGCGATGCCAGCGGTCCTCGCGAGGCCGGGCGACATAGCCATAGCGGATCGACGCCGTGCGGCACAGCGGGACGAGCAGCACCGACACACCGAACGACAGCAACGCCAGCTGCCAAAGATGGTCGATCATGCAGGGATGAACTGAAGACTACCGCGAACGAACGTGGGGAGCAACTGCAGCCAGCGCTCGAACGTAATCAGCGCCCAGAGCCGCTGACCGTCGTTACCGTCGCCGCTCCAGTGGCGGTGCAGGGTGCGGGTGACGACGTCCGCGGAGATGTAATCGCGATACTTGGCATTCGGCGATAGCAGGATGTCGCCGGCCAGCTCGCGAAGCTCGCCGCGGAACCAGGTGTCGAGCGGCACGCCGAACCCGGTCTTTGGCCGGCGATCGATCTCGCGCGGGATGATGTCCGCGAACGCGTCGCGGAGGATCGCCTTCGTTCGCGAGCCATCGAGCTTGAAGTGATCCGGGAGGGTCGCCACGTATTCCATCAGCTCGCGGTCCAGGAACGGCGACCGCGCTTCGAGGGAGTTCGCCATCGTGCAGCGATCCGCCTTCACGAGCAGATCGTCCGCGAGATACGACGAGAAGTTCGCAAGCAGCAACTGGCTGAGTGCGGATCGGCCTTCCATCCCGTCCATCACGCCGCGGATGTGCTGCAGCCGGTCGATGTTTGGCACGCCGACCAGCTCTTCGAGGTCCGCGTCGAAGTAACTGTTCCACCGGGTGACGCGCTCATGGAGCGGCAATCCAATCGCCTTGCCGAATCGGGCGGCGCGCGAACGCCAGTGGCGATCGTTCGGGCCCGCGGGCACCGCCTGCAGCAGACTTGACGCGAGTCCTCGGAGCGGTGCGGGAATCTGCGCGGCCATGGCCGCCGCGCGAAACCGCAAATATCCCGCGAACACTTCGTCTCCGCCGTCACCATTCAGCGCCACGGTGACGTGCTCGCGCGTCAGCTTCGCAACCATGTAGGTTGGCATGGCGGACGAATCGCCGAAAGCGCCGTCGTGATGCCAGATGAGGGTGTCGAGCAGGTCGATCGCGGAAGGCTTGACCCGGAACTCGGTGTGCTTTGCGCCGAACCGCTCGGCAGTTCGACGTGCTTCCGCGGTCTCGTCATACGACGCATCGCCTTCGAAACCGATGCTGAAGGTGTTGAGCGGGCTGACGCCCAGCTCCCGCATCACCCCGACGACGACGGTCGAGTCCACACCACCGCTGAGGAACGCGCCCAACGGCACATCGCTCATCAGGCGCCGCTTGACGGCCGCCACCACCAGCTCGCGCACGCGCGCTGTGGCCTCGGCGCGAGCGACATCTCGGACTTCTGACTGTCGCGGATACACCAGCGACCAGTACTTCCGGCTGCGCGCCTCCCCCGATCGATCGAAGGTGATGACACCGCCTGGCTCAACCTGGTTGACGCCGCGGTACCACGTCCGGGGTCCAGGCACGTATCCGTAGAGGAAGTACGGAGCGACGGCGTCGCGATCGATCTCGGCGTTGAAGGACGGGTGTCCAAGGAACGCCTTCATCTCAGACGAGAACAGCACGCGCTTACCGTCTGCGTGATAGAACAGCGGCTTCTTTCCGGCGCGGTCCCTCGCCAGCACCAGGACGCCCTTCGGCTCGTCCCAGATTGCCAGCCCGAACATTCCGTCGAGCCGCTCGATGCAGTGGGACCCGTACTCTTCGTACAGGTGCACGATGGTCTCGGTGTCAGAGCGCGAGCGGAACTGGTGTCCTCTTGCGACCAGGTCGGCGCGCAGGTCGAGGTAGTTGTAGATCTCCCCGTTGAAGACAACCTGGATGGACGCGTCTTCGTTGGCCATCGGCTGGTTGGCCACCGCGCTGAGGTCGATGATCTTCAGGCGGCGGAAGCCGAGTCCGGCTTGCGCCTGTCCCGCCAGGTAGGAATTGGCGTGGTCGGGCCCGCGGTGCGCGATGCGATCGCGCATAGCCGTCAGGGCCGCAGGTTCGACGGGCGCGCCGTCAAACCTCAGTTCACCGCAGATGCCGCACATTGGAAACGCTCATCGTACCTCACCGGCAACCGCCGGCAACTCTGCCGCGAGGCGGTCACGGAGGAAGCCGAACAGGATCTCAGCCTTGAGCTGGTTGGAATTGCCGATGGCGTGCGCCTCGGCCAGCGGCATTTGAGATGGCCGGACCCGCAGGAAACCGGGATACGCAGAGATCGTGGGGGTGCCGCTGCCGGAAAACAGTTCCGAGAAGTACTCGTGCTCGAGGGACTTGCCGTCGTAGAAATAGTCGCCCTCTGGGCAAATCGGTGGCACGAGGTTCAGGAAGAATACGAGCCGGTAACGACGCTCCCGCTCGATCGATTGAAAGGCACGCACGGCGTCGACGAACGCCGGCCAGTCAGGCTGCGCCTGCAATTCCGCAAGGTCCTTTGGATTGGGCCGCATGCCACCCGTGCACTGGTGGGCGGCGACTTCCTCTTCGGTGTATCGCTGGAACGGCGTGATGGCTTGCTGCTGTTTCGCTTCCACTTCACTCAGCGCTGAAGCCATTCGCTCTTCTGATTCGAGCGCCTCAAAGCGCAGGCGGTAGCTATCGCTGCCGGACAACCGCCACGCCACCGTGAGCGCGACTCGCTTGTAGAACTCGGTCGAGTACCAATTGGTCTGCAGAAAGGCCAGCGATCTGCTGAGCGCGGCTCGGGCCGCGGATGGCGCCGGCGCCGGGCGATTGCCAATGATGTCGTTGATGAAGAAGCCGACGACCACCAGGTCTGGCTTGTAGGCCTGGCCGACTTCTTCGAGGTAGGCGACTTCCTGCGCAGTGTTGTAACCGGGCACGCCGAGGTTCCAGACCTGCCAATCCACCTCTGGCCGCCAGGCCTTCAACTGTCGTTCGAGCAACGACGGGTAGTCGTGAACAGCGCCGTGACCGAACGTGACCGAATCCCCAAGGACGAGGATGCGAAAGGTGTTGGCGGCTTTCGCGAGTTGATCCTGGCGCTCGGAGCGGAACCCGAGCGCGTTGGTCCGCACCGGCACTCCGGCAAACCAGCCGTCGTAGTTGTAACCGAGGCGCTGCCCGCGTGTCGGGTGCGAGACGAGAAAGCCCGGCGTGCCGCGCGTCTCGTCCCACGACGCTCGAACCCAGCCCTCGATTAACAGCGCCATCAGCGCCGCGGCAACCATCGTTGCCGGCAGCGCAATGAAGAAAATCTTACGGAGTGACTTCACGCGTTACAGGTAACCGCGCCACCAGTAGTTGATGATCGCCACGTATTCCCACGCGATGCCGCGAATCTGCGCGATGCTCGCGCCGCGCGTGTGCTCGTAGAACTGCGCGTTCGGCGGAGGCGTGGGAGTGACGAACACTTCCGGCGCCGTCTTGTTCCAGACCATCACGGCGCGCCGCATGTGGTACGGCGAGCTGACCAGCAGGATGTTCTTCCACCCTTCGCGCTGGAGTATCTCGCGCACGTAAATCACGTTCTCGTAAGTGTTGCGGGCGCGCGGCTCGAGCTCGATCCGATCGGCGGGAATGCCCTGGGCAATCGCGACGGCGCGCATCGACTCGGCCTCGTTGAAGCTGTACACGAACCCAGACGAGACGATGATGCGATCGGCAAAGCCCCCGTTGTACAGATCGATCGCCTGCTTGAGGCGCTCCTGCTGGCCACCTCCGGCCTGCCCTGATTCGCCGACTCCACCGGCAAACACCACGATGGCATCCGCTCGCTGTGGAAACCGATCCAGGCGCAGCGGCTCGGCCACCCACCACGCGAAGTTGGTGTGGAAGATCAGCACGTACAGCACCGCTGCGACCATCGCAAAGCCAAGCGAGTGGCTTCGCGCGCGGCGGTACGCGCGGCGCAACAGTGCGTCCCAGCGCTGCTCTTTGGCGGCGTGCTTCTCGAGGGCCTGGTCGATCCACACGCGCATCTGCTCGAGCCGGCTTCGCCAGCTGTTCTGCTGCGCGACGGCGATTCGGCGCTCGACCGCCTCGGGCGTCTTCTCATCGAGCGCGGAGCGAATCGCGTCCTCGAATCCCTGGGCCGTGCTGGCAATGCGCACCGTCGGGCCATGGGTCTCGTTGAAGCGGCGGATCTCCGGCAGGTCGGTCGCGACGACCGGCTTGCCCATCACCATGTATTCGTTCAACTTGGTCGGATAGACGTTGGCCGTGTACTCGGCGATGCGGTACGGCACGAGCGCTACATCGAACGCCCCGATGTACTTCGGCACGTCGTCATGCGCCTTCTGCCCGAGGAAGCAGATGTTCGAGCACTGCTTCATGGTCGAGACGTCAACCTGCTCCGGCCCGACCAGCACGAACGTCACGTCCGGCATGCGGCGGGCGAGGTCGGCGACCAGCTCCTGGTCGACCCATTGGTGTAATCCGCCTACGTAGCCGACGATGGGCCGCTTGCGTGTTGCGATGTCGGCCGGTGGCGGCTCGTTGGCGTTGCGGACGCGCTCGAAGCGCTCGAAGCTGACACCGAACGGAAACAGGTGCACGTCCGGCCGGAAAGCGGAAGCCCGCTGGCGGAGCTTTTCCGACGTCACGAATACCAGATCGGCGCTCTTGAACAGTTGTTGCTCGCTCGCCACGATCTTGCGGGCGCCGTGCGAGCTGCGCGCCAGGTCGTCGATGCAGTAGTAGATCGTCAACTGCGGATCGATCGCCCGGATCATATCGAGCGCAAGTGGCGTCGGCAGGAAGGTCCACAGGATCGGGCGATGGAAGCCCACGACACTGGCCCAGCGGCGCAGCGCCCGGTTCATGAAGTAGCTGTTGATCCAGCGCGCAACCCGGTTGTACGGAAACGGCAGCAGCAGCGGTGAATAGACGAAGAGGTTTGGCCGTTCTTCCCTGAAGCCCTTGGTGCCGCGCCACCACGTGAAGATTCGCTTGCGCACGCGCTCGAGGTCGCCCTGCCCGAGCGCAGGTGCGCGCACGCCGGTGTTCTCGACGAACAGCACGCGATGGCCGTCCGCCGCCAGCATGGACATGATCTCCTGGTGTCCCTGCCAGATGTGATCCCAGTCGATCGACGACAGGCACAGGATGTCGTGGCGCTTCGGCTCCGCCGTCACCGCTGCACCAGCTCCTCGTAGATCGCCGCCCATCGCTCGCGGGCGACCGGCAGGCCAAAACGCGCCTCGACATCGGCCCGCGCCGCCGCGCCCATGGCCGCGGACGCGGTGCGATCATTCAGGATGTCGCGGAGCGCATCAGCAATCGCGATTGGATGTTCGCCAGGGACCAGAACGCCGGTCCTCTGGTGCTCGACAATGCCGTCCGTCACGCCGGGAATGCGCGTCGCGATGACTGGAAGGGCCGAGGACATCCCTTCGAGAAGAGCCATACCAAACGCTTCGCGGGTCGAGGGCATCACAAACACGTCTGCCGCTCGATAATAGCGTTCAACGTCCCGTACTTCGCCGGCAAAACGCAGGCACCGTTCGACGTTTCGTGCCTTCGCGTCGGCTTCCATCTCCGCCTTCAATGCCGAATCGACCTCGAAGTAGTCGGACTGCGTTGCACCCGCGAACAACAACACGGTCGTGATGCCGTGGCGTTCGCGCAGCTCGCGCCATGCCTGGTAGAGGACGTCGGGACGCTTGTCGCGCGAAAAAAATCCAACGAACAGGACTACCGGCACTTCTTCGGGCAGTCCGAGCGCGGCTCGCATCTGGCGTCGCTCTGTTGCTGACGACGGACTAAATCTCGATGTGTCGATGCCGTTGGGAGCGATCCGCAGTCTGTTCTCCGGCAAGCCGGCCGCCCGATAGGCGTCGGCCATGAGGTGGCTGATCGCAATGAAGCGATCGGCTTTCCGATACGCCCAGTATGACACCTGCCCGGCACGCCGCACGCCCTCGGGATCGTCCTGCCCTGCCGTGTGCAAGGTGACAATGACGCGCTTACCCAGGAGCCGGGCAAGGATCGTGATCAGGATCGACTTCTGCGAGAAGCCGTGGAGATGGACAGCCTGGAGGTGCGGCGCCGCCCGTAGCAGGAAGTTGACGGTTTGGAACGCGGCGGCAATCTTCGACGAGATCTTCCCCACTGACACGAGGACCCGCGTCACGGCCACGCCATCAACGCGATCGTCGGTCGGCAACCCCGGATCCGTGCAGGTGGTCAGGACCATGAAGTCGAAGCGATCACGCAGGCTATTGATGATTGTTCGGCACTGCAGCCCGCCGCCGCTCAACTCGGGCCAGTACGCGCCGGTCACCATCAGAATGCCCGGCTTCACCTTGCCAGAGCCTCTTCCAACACGCCGGCAAAGGCGCGCGCAAGCGCGTCGATACGGAAGCGCTGTGCGACGTCATCATGCCTGGCTGACAGCACCAAATGAGCCTGCGGAGCCGCGATCAAGGCCGACAAATGTGCCGCAATCGCTGATTCATCCGCTGGATCGATCACTGGATAACCGAGCTCATTGAGCAGATCGGCGGATGGTCCACTCGCCGGCGTCAAACCGAGGATCGGACGCCGCATCGGCAAGTAGTCAATCAGCTTGCTCGGCAGAAACAGGCTGGGCCCTTCTGCCGAAGCGGCGTCAATCAACAGCAGCAAGTCGGCATTGGCCGCCCGTTGAAGTGCGTCTTGTGGCGGCACGCGGCCTGTAAAGGAGACGAGCCCTGTCAGTCCGATATCGGCGGCAAGGCGTTCGTACTGAGTCGTGCCGCCGCCCACGAATACGAATTCCAGACGTCCCGCTAAGGGGGTCGTGCGATTCACGCTGGCAGCGGCCCGCAACAGCACCTCTGGCGAGCGGATCCCGTCGTAGAAGCGCCCGGTATAGACAATCCTCACGGCGCGGCCTGCAACCGGCGTTGCATCGACCGGCGGCACGCGATCATCGAAACCCTGGGGGATGACGGTGCATTTGTCGCGCCACGAGTCCGGGTATTTCGCCATCATCCGGTCGCGCGTGTAGCTGCTGACGAACACCACGCGATCCGCGTTGCCGATGACGTCGCGTTCCCACCGCGCCGACTTCGCGCGGGCCGCGCTGCCGGCCCGAAAGTACGGACTGTCAACCCAGGGATCCGAAAAGTGCGCGACCCACGGGATCCCCCGGCGCTTTTTCAGTTCGAGGCCAACCAGGTG
>DATMJU010000743.1:0-3170 GCA_035553795.1 Vicinamibacterales bacterium | reverse complement strand
CAGTTTCTCGAGACGAGCGGCTCACCGCTTCTTGCCGGCACTGGCTTCGAGCTCCATGGCGCCACCGGATGGCTGACGTCGCAGGCGGGCGTGAACGCCGGCGAGACCGTCACCTTGCACTTCTACATCTGGGACGCGGGCGACGGCATCCTGGATTCGACCGTGTTGCTCGACAACTTTCGTTGGCTGACGGATTTCTCAGGCGGCGGTGGTGGCGGTGGTGGTGGCGCCCTGACGGCCAACGCCGGGCCGGATGTGACGCTGACCGCGAGCCTGACGGAATTTGTGCCTGGAGATCCAAACTCGTTGACCTTCATGGCTGACTTCTTTCAAGTGGGCACGTTCAGCGGCGCGACGAGCGTGTCGTGGAGCAAGGACGGCGCGTGGGTCTCCGGAGCGGCGCAAGTGGCGACGCGCCTCGGTATTGGCACCCATGTCTTCACCTTTACGGCCAACGGTGCGACCGGTCAGGTGTCGGACTCGATGGTCGTTACCGTCGTTCCACTTGGAGCGGGCGGCCTCGGCGGCGTCGGCTCGGCCGGACCGCAAGGACCCTCCGGTCCTCCCGGGCCGCAGGGTCCGCAAGGCCCCCAGGGGGAGCAAGGTGACAAAGGTGACAAGGGTGATAAGGGTGATAAGGGTGACAAGGGTGATAAGGGTGACGCTGGCAGCGTCCCGTCTGGCACCGTGGTGTTCGTGATGCCCGGAGATCCCGCACCCGCTGGCTATACCCTCGTGGCCACGTTCCAACAGGTGATGGACACGCGGCCGGGACGTTCCGGCGGCACGAAGCTCGTCCAGGTCCGCGTCTATCGGAAGAACTGACACGCGATCCGCGTCGCCAACCAAATGCGGGCTCTTGCCGTCAAACGTGATCGTAGATAACATCGCGTTATGTCGAGACCGCAGTTGCCCGAGCTGACGCACCTCCAGTTCCTGGTCCTCGGGGTGTTGCGAAACTCCGATCAGCCGGGACGGGCGTTGCGGGACGCCCTGGCGGGGTATGGGATCCGCCGCACCGGCCCGGCGTTCTATCAGCTCATGGCGCGCCTCGAGAAGGACCGCCTGGTGGACGGCCGCTACGAACAGATCACGGTCGGCGACCAGGCGGTGACCGAGCGGCACTATCGCATCACGCCGGACGGCAAGAAGCGGTGGAACGAAGCGCGCGCGTTCTACGAGCACGTGGCCAGGGCCGCCACGAAACTGCGGTGGTCCGATGCCTGAGTTCCGCCGCGGATTCGCTCGCTGGCTGCCGCGCGAGGCGGAGCGCGACCTGTTTCACCCATCGCTCGAAGATCTGCGCGCGCAGAATGTGCGCGGCCTCAAGCTTCGACTCGCCACGTTCGCCTTGTGGATCGACTGCTGGCGGGTGTGGATGTTTGCCGGCAGGCGGTCTGAAGCCGGACGCCGCGGGCACCCTCTACAAGTTTCGCCTTTCAGGAAAGCGTATCTCGACATGATCATC
The DNA here is from genome assembly GCA_035553795.1 of Vicinamibacterales bacterium. GTDB lineage: Bacteria > Acidobacteriota > Vicinamibacteria > Vicinamibacterales > UBA2999 > 12-FULL-67-14b. The sequence continues at coordinate 1,702 of DATMJU010000743.1, read as the reverse complement.
CAGGATGTTCGACGCGCGTTTCGGTTGTTCCGCCTCGAGCCGGGATTCACGGCAGCGGCCGTATTGACGCTCGCACTTGGCATTGGCGCGAACACCGCACTGTTCGCCGTCGTCGAGGCGGTGCTGCTGCGGCCGCTGCCAGTGACCAACGCCGCGGAGATCGTGATCCTCCGGCATCGAGACACGAATACCGGGATTACCAAGGAGTTCCTCGCCGTCGGCGATCTGATCGACCTGAAGACGCGCGTCCAGACGCTGCAGAACCTGACCGAGTATGGCAACGTGCAGACCACGCTGTTCGAGGGCGAGGAGCCGACCCGCCTCGCGGGCCTTGCTGCCACGCCGGCGCTGTTCGCGATGCTCGAAGTGCAGCCCGCGATGGGCCGCTTGATCTCGGCCGACGACACGCGCAGCGGCGCGCCCCCGGTCGTGATGATCAGCTACGACCTGTGGCAAACGCGATTCGGATCGGATCCAAACATCGTGGGCCGTGGCGTCCAGTTCATGTCGACGAGGCGGCAGGTGATCGGCGTGCTGCCGCAGGGTTTTCACTTTCCGCCGAACGCGGCGACGGACATTGCGATACCGACCGCGTTGCCCGCCGTCCCGCCGGCCAACCGCAAGAACGGCTGGAACCCCGCGATCGCGCAATTGAAACCGGGCCAGTCGATCGAATCCGCGCGGGCGGAACTCGACTCGCTCTCCCGCGAGTTCGCGCAGCAGTTCCCCGAACAGAATCGTGGCACGCAGTACTACGCCGAGTCGCTGCGTGACGCGCTGGTTGGCGATACGAAGCGGCCGTTGTTGATGCTGCTGGTCGCTGTTGGCTTCGTGCTGCTGATCGCGTGCGTCAATGTTGGCAACCTGCTGCTCGCGCGGTCGCTCGGGCGCCACCGCGAGATGGCGGTGCGAACCGCGCTCGGCGCCTCGTGGACACGTCTGGCGTCTCAAGTGTTCACCGAAGCGATCGTGCTGTCGCTGGCCGGCGGCCTGATCGGGGTGGCGGTCGCGTGGCAGGCGGCGCCGCTGCTGGCGGCGCTAGTTCCAGAGACCACGCAGGTTCCGGGCTTGAAGGATGTTGGTCTCAATGTGCCCGTTGTGCTGTTCTCGTTGCTGGCCTCGGTCGTGGCTGCGGCGCTGTTCAGTGCGATCTCCTGCGTGAGCCTCGCGAACCACGGTCAGCGTGGTGCGCTGGCCGCGGCGCGTGGCACCACCATGAGCACGGGCGCCAGGCGCGCCGCTTCCTGGCTGGTCGCCGGCGAGATTGCGCTGGCCGGTATCCTGCTGGTTGGCGCCGGTCTTACGTTGCGCAGCTTCGCGAACTTGATCGCCGTTGATCCGGGCTTCAAAACTGACAACGTCCTGACGTTGCAGATCAGCCTCCCGGCCGCGCGGTATCGCACGCCGGACACGGTGGTGGATTTTTACGCGCGCGCGCAACGGGCGCTCGAGGATCTTCCTGAAGTGGAGCACGCCGGCACCGCAGAAGTGGTGCCGCTGACCGGCAACAACTGGACGGTGGCACTGGATCGCCTGGATCGGCCGGTGCCGGCGGGCGAGCGGCCGCCTGACGTTGGATGGCAAGTGGCGAGCGCCGGCTATTTCCGCGCGCTCGAGATCCCGCTCAAGCGCGGGCGGCTGTTCGAGGACCGCGATCGCTTCGCTGATGAGCACCGGCGTAATCTTCTCGAGGCGATCGCGG
>DATMJU010000742.1:0-5953 GCA_035553795.1 Vicinamibacterales bacterium | reverse complement strand
CTTCCAACCGCACCAGCAAGGCGCCCTGATGCAGGTGTCCGCGTCAGGCGGACGTGCGGAGCCTGCCAGCACGCTGAACACCGACGGTGCGGAGACTCATCACTTGTATCCGGCCTTCCTGCCGGACGGCCGCCACTTCATCTTTTACATCGTCGGCAAGCAGCGAGGCTTGTATGTCGGAGAGATCGGATCGTCGTCGCGGACGTTCCTGTTCGATCCCGATCCATCCCTTCCGGTCGGCGCGGCCGCAACGCCGGGCATCTACGCACCGAGCGGCCACCTGCTTTACGTTCGCGATCGCGTGTTGATGGCGCGGCCCTTCGACGCGTCGTCGCAAACGGTGCAAGGCGATGCGTTCAAGCTCGCCGACACGGTTGATTACACGCCGCCGGGCCAGGCCGCGTTCACGATCGCGCAATCGGTGCTGGTCTATCGGCCGCGCCAGCACCTCGCTCTCGGCGCCCTGATGTGGATGGATCGAACCGGTGAAGGCGTGTCGGAGATCGCTGCGTCCTCGGCCGCGTTCCGCCAGCTCTCGCTGTCAGCGGATGGACGAACCGCCGCGGTTGAGCGCCGGGATGCACAAGGCGTATCGAGCGTATGGACGGTCGATCTGCCCTCAGGCGCGACGGTGCGTGTCCCCGCGGAGTACTGGAGCGGCCAACCGGTATGGAGCGCGGATGGATCGACGCTGGCGTACAGCATCGCGACCGATTCGCCGCCGAACATCGTCGTCCGCCGCGAACGCGGCTCGGGACCCGAGATCCGCGTGACGAAGTCTTTCGAGATCCAATATGCGGCGGGATTCACGCCGGACGCGCGCACCATCCTGTTCCGCGCGTTCTCTAATGACACCGGGTGGAACCTGTTCACTGTGCCGGTCGAGGGCGGATCGCCGCAGCGCCTGTTGCAGACGCCGGCTGATGAGAACGAGATGAGCCTGTCACCCGACGGGCGTTTGCTCGCCTACACGTCGAACGAGTCTGGACGCACCGAGGTGTACGTCAGCCGCTTCCCCGAAATGAGCAACCGGGTTGCGGCCTCCTCGGGTGGCGGTCTCCGCCCGTTGTGGCGCGCCGATGGACGTGAACTCTACTTCGTCGCGCCGGGCAATCGCCTGATGGCGGCGTCGGTGAACGTGAATGCCGGTGCCCCGTCCGTGACCCCGGCCTCCGTGTTGTTCGAAGTGCCGCTCTTCGGCGGCCTCTACGCCCCAGCCCCGGACGGCAAGCGCTTCCTGATCGCGATGCCCGCGCCTTCAACGGATGTGGTTCCGATGGAACTGCGTCTCCACCCGCTCGTCCCACGATAGATCCCGCGCGTCGCATTTGTGCAAGGCGGCGTCATCCCACTCGTAGTACAGAAGTGGGTTGCGAGTGTTGAATCAACACCATGGAGGCACGAATGGGTGTGAAAGCAATTCCGGACGGTTACTACTCACTGACGCCGTATGTGTATGTGAAGGGCGCGGCTGAGGCGATCGAGTTCTACACGAAGGCGTTCGGAGCGACCGAGACGGTACGGATGCCTGGACCAGGCGGGAAGATCATGCACGCGGAAGTGAAGATTGGAAACTCGATCCTGATGCTCGCCGACGAGAATCCGGAGCAGCATGCACTGTCGCCGGCGACGCGCGGCGGCTCCACGGGTTCGGTGATGCTGTACACCGAAGATGTGGACGCGGTGTTCAACAAGGCCCTGGCTGCCGGCGCGACGGCGACGATGCCGCCGATGGATATGTTCTGGGGTGACCGCATGGGCCACCTGGTCGATCCGTTCGGACATCAGTGGGCGATTGCCACGCACAAAGAAGACCTCTCGCCTGAAGAAATGGGCAAGCGGATGGCAGCGCAGAAGTAGGTAGTCAGGTTGTCAGGTTGTCAGGTTGTCAGGTGGTCAGGTAGTCAGGAAGGCGGTTGCCGTTGTCACGAACGGCGCCGCCTGCTCACCGAAGATTGGTCCGTGACCGCCGTTAGGCACTACCCACAACGCCGAGTGTGGAATCCCGCGCAGTAGCTCCACCGCCAACTCCACCGGATAGAGCGGATCGCGGTCGCCGTGCACGATTAGCGTGCGCGCGGTGATCCTGCCAAGCGACGCCGAATCGAAATTCATGTCCTCTCGATCCTCCGCGAAGGCGTGCGCATAGCGGGCTAGATCGGGGTTCGCCAGTCCGTCGGCCGTCATCCCTCGCATAATGGCGCGAGCCTGGTCAGGGAAGCGCGGCGTGCCGCTCACATGAACCATGGCCGCCACGCGGTCTGGTTGCTGGGTGGCCATATGCAGCAGCGTGTTGGCGCCCGCGCTCATGCCGATCGCCTTGACTCGGCCGATGCCGAGTTCGTCCAGCATCGCGAAGACATCACGAGCGACGTCGGCGAACTTGAAGTCAGGCCGTGGGTTTGGTGAACGGCCGTGCGCCGGCAGGTCAGGCGTGATGACACGATGGCCGGGCATCGGTTCAGGAAATACGTGCCGCCAGTCGTCGCCCGATCCCGTGAATCCGTGAAGGAGCAGCAGGACTTCGCCGCTGCCATTGTCTCGATGGAAGAGTGACATGCGCCGATTGTGAACGCAGTCGTTCCGAAGAAACAGTCTGGTTCTTCGGCGTGATAAGATTGATAAAGCGAGATGAGAAAGGGCCGGGACCAAACCCCGGCCCTTTTGTTTTTGTGGCGAGCTTATTCCGCGCGCAGCCCGTCCACCGGATTGACGCGCATGGCCCTGAGCGCCGCCGGCACGCACGCCACAATCGCGGCGACCAACAGCAGGCTGCTGGCTGTGACCAGGGCCAGCGCATCAGTGGTCGCGACGCCGTAGACCACGCGAGTGAGTGCGCTCTCTGCAAGCCGCACCATCACCAGGCCGACGACCAGGCCGGTCACGACGAGCACCGCACTCTGGCCGAGCACCAGGGCCCCGACCGATGACGGCTTTGCGCCAAGCGTCAAGCGAATCGCCAACTCACGCGTCCGAAGCGCGACCGACCACGAGAACAGACCGTATACGCCTAGTGCGGCGAGCAGCGCCGCCAGGCCGCCGAAGAACACCAGGATCGTCATGAGCAGCCGGGCCTCGGCGGTCTTGGCGGCAAACCTCTCGCCCCACGTCAGCGTCGTGCTCATCGGCACGTTCGGCACGACCTTGCGCAACGCGTTGCGAATCGCTGTCTGCGCGACGCTGGCATCCGTGGCCTGCACCGCGATGAACACTTCCGAGAACGGAAACTGCCGGGTCGAAAAATAGATCGCCGGTTCAACCGACTGGCCGAGCGGCACGTTGTTGATGTCCTTGACGATGCCGACGATCTCCGTGGCCAGGCCTTCATGCGGTGCGCGCGGGCCGGTCGCTTTGAGATTCACGCCGAGCGGGCCGATGCCGGTTGCCCAGTTGCGAATCACCTTGCCGACTGCGTCGGTGCCGTTGAAGTAGCGCTTCGCGAACGACTCGTTGACGATCACCACGCCGGCCGCGTCCTTGTGATCGAACGCGCTGAACGGTCGTCCGCCGGCCATGGTGGCTCCCATCGCTTCGAAGTAGCCATCACTGACGCTGTGCAACTGGGCCTGCGGCAACTCCTCCTGCTGCGCCGGGCGCGGCTGCCCGTCGATCAGGAATGGGTTGCGCCAGCCCACCGAGAACGGCAGGAAGTTCGAATGGCCGGCGGCGAGCACGCCAGGTTGCTGGCGAATCTCGTCGAGGATGCGCGTGTGAACGTCGGCGGTCGGCCCCCACACCTCCGCGATCGTGGCAGCGCGCGGGGGCGCGCCGACGTCGCGTGGGGACAGCTGCACGGTCGCAATCGTGACCTCGTCCGCACTCACGCCGGTGGGGGTGCTCATCATCGAGCCGACCGTCCGTACCAGCAGCGCGGAACTCACCAACAGCGCGCAGGCCATGGCGACTTCGGCAGCGACCAGCACCGAGTAGATGCGCCTCGCACCGCGCGAGCTTCCACGCTCGCCGGTCTTCAGGTCGGTGGTGACGTGCGAGCGCAACAACAGGAGCGCGGGCACGAGACCAAAGATCACGGTGGTGATGGCGACGACCGCAAGGCAGAGTCCGAGCGCGCGCAGATCGACGCTTGCTTCGGCGAGCCGGGGAATATCCACGGGAGTGAAGCCGATGATCAGCGGCAGCGCGGCGAGCGTCGCTGCAATACCGACGCCGGCGCCCGCGACCGACAGCACGAGGCTCTCGGCCAGCAACTGCGCAACGAGTTGCCGGGGGGCGGCGCCGAGTGCCACACGCACCGCGATCTCTTTTTCTCTCGAGAGCGCGCGCGTCAACAGCAGCGTCGCCACGTTCAGCACACCGATGATCAGCAGCAACGCAACGGCTCCAAACAGCACCATCAGGGCGGGCCGGTAGTAGCCGAGTTCTTCGTCGAGCAGCGGGATCAGGCGCGCGTTCCAGCCCTTGTTGGTCCGGATGTTTTCCTGTTCGAGCCTCTGGCCCAACGCCGTGACGGCGCTCTGCGCCTGTTCGAGTGTCGTCCCCGGCGCGAGACGGGCGACCGCTTCCATGAAGTGCGCGGCACGGCTGTGCTGGGTGAAGTCCCAGCGGACGCGCTGCCACACGTCCACTTCATCGGGGAAGTGGAACTTCGGCGCCATCACGCCAACGACGATGTACGGCGTGTCGTTGAGAGAGATCGCCTTGCCGATGATCGAGGGGTCGGCGTTGAACCGGCTGCGCCACAACTTGTCGCTGATCACGCAGATCAACTCGTTGCTGACGAACATCGGCCCTTTGTCTGGAAAGCCGGCGCCAATCTGCGGCTTGACCCCGAGCACCTCGAACACGTTGCCGCCCACCTCGATGGTATTGACGCGCAGCGGATCGCGGCCAGGTTCGGTGAGGTTGATGCCCGGCCGCCACCATCCGGCGGCGTCGGTGAACACCGGCAACGCGCGGTAGTCCATGAAGTTCACGGGTGAGATCGGATCGTGGGTGAGGCCCTTCTCGGTGTTGGTATCCCACAGGGTGACGAGACGGTCAGGATCCTCGTAAGGTAGCGGCCGCAGCACGACCGAATCCACGACGGTGAAGACAGTGGTGGCCGCGCCGGTGCCGAGTCCGAGGACCAGCACGGTGATCAATGCAAAGGTGGGGTGTTGCGTGAACTGTCGCAAAGCCAGCTTGATGGCGCTCAACATGTTGAGGTTCCTTCCACCGGCGGAACGCGCCATGGCATCGGCGCGCGCGGCGTGGTGACGGTCGGGATGCCGCTGCGCATGGCGCTGCAACATCGAGAATGCGGATTCTTCCAGGGCCGCCATGACGCGCCGGCGCGCTTCGTGCGCGCTGACGCCGTCTTCAATGGCGGAGTGATGCAGGTCTTCCAGGTACGCGACGAGCTCGTCGACCGTGGCTTCGGGCAACTCAACACCGGACTTCGCCACGTGCCGGCGAACTTCGTCTCGCAGGTCGATGCGTGTGGTCATGTGTCACTACGCGGGCCGGACGCCCGCGACCTCGGTCAGGGCGGCGATGAAGCGCCCCCAGTCTTCGCGCTGGCTGGCGAGCATCGCGCGGCCGCTGTCAGTGATGCGGTAGTAGCGTCGGCGGCGCTGCCCGGCCTTCTCAACCCACCGCCCCTTGATCAGCGACTTCTCTTCGAGTCGATACAGCGTGGCGTAGAGAGACGCCATCGTGAAACGCACGGCTCCGCCCGATCGCGCTTCGATTTGCCGCCCGATTTCGTAGCCGTGATGGTCGGCTTCGTCCACCAGCGCGAGGATGAACAGATCCGCGCTGCCCTTCTTTGCGGCGTCGAGCGCCGATCGATCCGCATCCGCGGCCCCGCGGCCGCGGCGCGACAGGTCGAGTACCAGTTTGGTCATATATAGGAAAACTGAATATCGACTCGTTTGACGGACGCGGCTCGGGAAAGGTTGGCAGGCTTGTTCGCTTGCGGACACCTTGTTTGCGGACAGGGACGTGTTCGTCC
>DATMJU010000741.1:0-2596 GCA_035553795.1 Vicinamibacterales bacterium | reverse complement strand
TCTTGAGCGTCGGCGATACGGCGACGCGTGACATGCGTGAGGCGAAAGTCATAGGCAGGCGAACAGGCTAACAGGCCAACGGGCCATCGGGCTACTTCTTCTTTGACTTCTGTTTGGCGCGAAGCTTCTCTTCGACGATCGGCGGCACCAGGCCGGTGATCTCTCCGCCCAGCGAGAAGACTTCCTTGATCAGGCGCGAGCTGATGTAAGTGTACTGCTCCGCCGGCATCATGAATACCGTCTCCAGGCCGGGCGCCAGGTGCCGGTTCATGAGCGCCATCTGGAACTCGTACTCGAAGTCCGACACCGCGCGCAGGCCGCGCACCAGCACGCTGGCGTTCTTGCGCTGCGCGTAGTCCACCAGCAGGCCGTCGAAAGTTTCGACCTTCACGTTGCCCGCGTCCTTGAAGACGTCGCGAATAATGTCGCTGCGCTCAGCCTCGCTGAACAGCGGCTTCTTCTCGACGTTGGCGAGGATGGCGACGATGATCTCGTCGAAGATGCGCGCGCCGCGCTCGATGATATCCACGTGGCCGCTGGTCAGCGGATCGAAGGACCCGGGATAAATCGCGACGCGCGGCAGTTTTGGGGTGGTCATGAGTAAAAGGTCAAGGCGCTGTCGCCGGAAGTGACCGTCCGCGTCAACTCGACACCGGCCGGCTGCGGCGGTGCGACCCGCGACGCATGTTCGAGAATCACGATCCCGCCTTCGGCGCGCTGCCGGGCGGCGTTGGCCACGGCCGCCTCGAGATGCGCATAGTCATACGGCGGATCCAGTATCACGATGTCGAAGGGGCCGCCGGGGAGCGGCTTCGCCAAAGCGCGCTCCGCATCGTCGCGGATGATAGCACAGCGTTCCTGCTCGCGGCAGAGCGCGGCGTTCTCCGCAATCAGCGCGGCAGCGCGCCGATCGCGCTCGATGCAGGTGGCCGAGACGGCCCCGCGGCTGAGGGCCTCCAGCGCCACCGCGCCGGTGCCGGCAAACACGTCGAGCACTCGCGCGCCGGCGACGCGCATCTGGATGATGTTGAACAGCGTCTCGCGCAGTTTGTCGGAGGTTGGACGAAGGCCGTCCCACTTCGGGGCCTTCAGGGTCCGTCCCTTGTGTGCGCCGGCGATTATTCTCATAGGGCTGGCAGGCCGGCAGGCGCGCGGGCCGGCCTCTGATTATCCAACGGTGATCAAACCGAATTGGCGCTGCCACACGCTGCGCACGTAGTTTCGTTGCGCGGCGGTGAGGGTTCCCGCGTCGACGCGGGCTCTCGCCTCTTCGTAGGCGCGTTCCAGCAGATCGGCGTCGCGAAGCAGATCGCCGGCCCGCAGCGTTGGCAGGCCTGACTGGCGCGTGCCGAAAAAATCGCCGGGGCCTCTCAGCTTCAGATCGCGCTCGGCGATCACGAAGCCATCGCTGGTCTCCTGCATCGCCTTCAGCCGCTCCCGTGCATCATCCGTCCACGGCGCCTGGTACAGCAGCACGCACGTGGATGCATGTTGCCCTCGCCCAATGCGGCCACGCAGCTGATGCAACTGCGAGAGGCCGAAGCGCTCCGCGTGTTCGATCACCATCAGCGTGGCGTTGGGCACATCGACGCCGACCTCGACGACGGTCGTGGAGACGAGGATGTTCAACTGGCCGGCCGAGAAGCGCAGCATTACCGCTTCCTTCTCGTCGCCTTTCATGCGGCCGTGCAGCAATGCGACGCTGAATTCCGGGAACACGCCGGCAATGTGTTCGGACATCGCGGTGGCAGCCTTGAGATCGATCTTCTCGGAGTCTTCGACCAGCGGATAGATCACGTAGACCTGGCGGCCGCGTCCGATCTCTTCGCGCATCATCGCGAACACTTCGTCGCGGCGCGAGTCGGCCCTGACCAGCGTGCGAATCGGCTGACGTCCCGGTGGCAGGCCGCGGATGACGGAGACTTCCATGTCACCGCATTCGGTCAGTGCCAGCGTGCGCGGAATCGGCGTGGCGGTCATCACCAGCACGTCCGGGTTGAGCCCCTTAGCCGCAAGCGTTCCTCGCTGGACGACGCCGAAGCGATGCTGCTCGTCGATCACCGCCAGCGACAGGGCCTTGAACTTCACGTGCTCCTGGATCAGCGCCTGCGTGCCGATGACCAGGTTGATGTCGCCGCGTTCGATGGACGGCAGCAGATCGCGGCGCATCGCCGCGGTCACGCGGCCGGTCAGCAGCGCTACGCGATACGGCTTGCCATCGAGCGCCTTGACGATCGTCCGGTAGTGCTGCTCGGCGAGGATCTCGGTGGGCGCCATGAAGGCGACCTGGTAGCCGTTCTCCATCGCGACAATGGCCGCCAGCAGCGCGACGATCGTCTTGCCCGCGCCGACATCACCCTGCAGCAGGCGCTGCATCGGCCACGCCTTCTGCATGTCCGCGACGATCTCGGCGAGCGCGTCACGCTGCCCTTCCGTGAGCTTGAACGGCAGGACCGCGCGCGCGCAGGCGCGGATGCGATCGTCCACCTTCGGCACCAGGCCCTTGCGCACCTGCGCATTCTCATGACGGCGCAGTGCGAGGCCGGTTTGAAAAACGAAGAAATCCTCGAACACCAGGCGCCGTTGCGCCGCGGTG
>DATMJU010000740.1:0-4588 GCA_035553795.1 Vicinamibacterales bacterium | reverse complement strand
GGCGCAGCTCGTGCCGACCGACGACAAGCGGATCAAGACCGAGTGGGTCGAGATCGATTCGCCGCAAGGCTACGGCAAGATCAAGGCGTACGTCGTCAAACCCGCCAACGCGACCGGAAAGCTGCCGGCCGTGATCGTGATTCACGAGAACCGCGGGCTGAACCCGCACATCGAGGACGTCGCCCGGCGCGTGGCGCTCGACAACTTCCTGGCGATCGCTCCCGATGCGCTCACCCCGCTCGGCGGATATCCGAAGGAAGGCGGCGAAGACAAGGCGCGCGAGCTGTTCCCCAAGCTTGAACAGCCCAAGACGCGCGAGGACATGGTCGCCGTTGTCAACTACGCGCGCACGCGTCCGGACTCGACCGGCAAGATCGGCGCGGTGGGCTTCTGCTACGGTGGCGGGATGGTCAACTACCTCGCCGCGCGCATGCCGAACGAGATCGCCGCGGGTGTGCCGTTTTACGGCGGCGCGGGTCCGCTCGAAGACGTCAAGAACGTCAAGGCCGCGATGCTGATCCATCACGGTTCGACGGATGAACGCCTCGTCGCCGCGTGGCCCGCTCACGAAGCCGCGTTGAAGGCCGCCGGCGTGCGCTACGAGGGCTACGTCTACCAGGGCGCCGCGCACGGCTTCAACAACAACACGACGGAGCGTTTCCACCCAGAGGCAGCCAAGCTCGCCTGGGATCGGACGATCGCCCACTTCAACAAGCACCTCCGCTAAGCTCGACCACTCTCACCCTTCCGCTGGGCACCGAGTTTGCAAAGGTGCCCAGCTGGAGGGGCAATGCCTACCGAGAACATTACGCGCGATGACCTGATTAAGGGGCTGCAGGAAGACCTGTCTCGTGAATACCAGGCGATTCTCGCCTACGTCGTCTATTCCCAGGCGCTGAAGGGCGCGCAGTACCAGGCGATCGCCAAGGAGCTCGAAGTACACGCCGGCGAAGAGCTCGCCCACGCCATCACCATCGCAAAGATCATCGACTACCTCGGCGGCATGCCCAATGCCACCGCGATGCCGGTCAAGCTGACCGAGGATGCCGAGGAAATGCTGCGGGCGGATCTCGACAACGAGAACAACACCATCCGCGCATATCGCGAACGCGTACGCCAGGCAGACGCGCTCGGCGAGTACGCGATCTCTGAAGAGATCCGCGAGATCCTGCGACAGGAGCAGGAGCACCAGATCGACCTCGCCACGGCACTGGGCGAGGACGTGCCTGACGTCTCGAAGCTGAAGAAGAGCTAGGTGATGCGGTAAATGTCGAGAGTAGCGGCGGTGAGGTGCGAGACGTAGAGTCGCCCTCCCGCCACGTCGAGCGCCAGCGCAGGAGCGAGGTAGTCGGCCGGCCCCAGGTCCTGCGTATCGACAACGCCCAACCCGGATCGATCCAGCGTGTGAACCGCGATGATCTCGTCGGCGACCGTAACGCTCCAATAAACGTCACGCGTCTCGTCAACGGCGAAGAGTTTCTGGCCGGCACCGATCCTCGTGCCGGTGCTTCGCCCGGTTCTCGCGTCGTAGATGTCTCGCCCAACAAACACACGGTCGCGCGTGGCGTCCACGAACATCAGCTTCCAGGCCAGACGTTCTCCTCCGGACGCCGGGGGCGTCTCCGTATCCGCCACCAGCGACGGAGACGACCCGCTGATGTCGTAAGCCGACAAGCGGCGCAGCGATCCGCAGTAGACCAGCAGGCGGCCGGACGATTCACTCACCGCGACCTCCATCTGGTTGGGTCCGCCACCAGTGTCACCGGTCGCAAATCCATTGATCGCCAGGGCGCTCAGCGCGCGGCGATTCTGCAGATCGACGACGGCAACCTTGCCGAATTCCGGGTAAGCGGCGTATGCGCGATTCCGTGAGAAATCGACCGCGAGGTCTGGCAGACGATCTGTGGTGCCTGCGGGCAGCCCGATCGGAATCGTCGCAACCAGGTTCCTCGATGGCAACTCGAAGATCGAGAGCGTGCTGTCCCACGCATTGAGGACGACCATCGTACGGCCGTTCGTATCGGCGCACATCACGACCGGCCACGTCCCCGCCGTGAACGACGTCATGCCCGAACCATCCGGCTGGCACGCCAGCAAATGGCTGCCACCGAGCCGGCTGTTCATGTAGACCAGGCCGCCGGCCAGCACCACCGACTCGATGCTGTCGCCGACGCGCACGGCGGACGCGGAGGTAGCCGTTCCCTCGCCCCACCACACCGTCGACTCATCGCCTGCTGGTGAATAGAAGCGGCCGGTCGCCGCATTTGCCACAATGCTCTGCGGCTTGATGCCGAACGCCGCGCTCTTCTCCCAACTGCGCCCGTCGTAGGTCCAGAGGTGCGCGCCAGTTCCAGCGACCTCATCGCTCGCCGGCGGCTCCTGGAACAGGACGAACAGTCGTCCCTGCCGATCGTCGAGGCTCATATCGGCGAAGTCCATGCCGTCCGGAGCATCAAGGGTTCGCTCGATGGTACCGGAGGGCGACACGCACAGGACGCCTTGGCCAGGCACACAGACAAAGAACCGCTGGCCGCTGCGCGACCACTGAAATGCGCGCGCGGTCCAGTTCGGGTTCATGCGGAACTCGATCGCGGTGGTCGATCGATCCGAAAGCCGCATCTTGTAGATGCGGCCCTCGCCTTTCGTCGAATCAAGGCCATAGAGCACGTCGTCAACGCTGTCGGCAAGTAGCGATGTCACCGTGGTGCCAAAGGCGCTACTGGTGAACGACGCGGCGAAAGTGGCTCCATCGAGAGCCTGCAGCCCCGGCGCGTCCTGTGACGGCAGAAACAGGAGCCCGCGATTGGGATCAGTCGCCATGCCACCGCTGACTCCGGCCAGCGGAACGGGGCCGATGCGTCCACCCGTGTTCAGATCGAGCGCGAGCAACTGGCCGTTCGACGTATCGCGAACATAGAGCCTGTTATTACCCTCGTCCAGCGCCAGGAACTTGAGTGCGTTGCCGGCGATTCCAGTGTCGAAGGTGCGGATCGGCGCATGGGTATCACCGTCGAGCACGGCGATGTACGGAGACATGATCCCGGCGACGTAGACGCGGTTGCGCGAGGCGTCGGTGACCACCCTGAACAGCTTGAGGACGTTGCGGTCCAGCGCCCTGCCAAGCGTCCGCAGCACGCTGATTTGCGTCGAGCCGGTAACGGTAATCGGGCTGGAGGCGCTGGTCAGGGAAACGCCGCGCGCGACAAGACCGGTTGTGACTGTCGCGGCCAGGGCGAGAAACTCGCGGCGTGAGGCAGGCAGCATGGGCATAGCTTATCGGCCGGGTGGTCCTGCCAGGTTAGACCGGCCCAGCCCGTCGAAGTTACGCCACTTGCATGAAGATGTGAACCCACGGCACAACCGCGGCAAACAGATAGAGGGCCGACAGACCGATGAGCACCCGATGCACGCCGGCGGCATAGAGGACGGCGCCGCATCCACAGGCCAGCAGTTTCGCGCCGAGCAGCGCCGGCACTTCGCCTGCCAGCATCATCCACGTCGCGAGAATCGGGTTGCCTTCGGCGCTCGCGCCGAACTTCTCCACGCCGGCGTAGGTCAGGACGCCATCAGCAATCTGCAGCGCGACAAAGATCACGAGCCACACCAGCGGCTTCATGCTCTCTGGAAGAGCAAAGCGAATGCCGCGCCGGCGCGAAGATTTGCTTTGTGTTTTGAGGAGAAAGTCTACTTACGGAAGGACTAAAGAGTTCGAACAGTGGCCTTGGGTCTCGAGTTTGGGCAATCCATGCCCAAGACCCAAGACCCAAGCCCCAAGACCCCGCCTGTTACTTCTTGGTCATCTTGAAGTTCGTGACCGTCGCTTCGGTGTTGTGCGCGAAGCGGATGCCATACACACCATCGGTCGACTTCAGCTTGCCGGCCGCCACGAGGTCAGCCTTCTTGTAGGTGCCCACGACCGTGCCGTTGATCGCGCACTCGATCGTGTCGGCGTTCACCGTCACGGCGATGTCCTGCTTCACGGGCGCGTTCTTACCGGCGGCCTTCGCCACGGCGGCGTTCGGCTCCGGCTTGCGTGTGGCCTGCGCGGTGAACGGCGCCGGGCCCATGCCACGGACGATGAACGTGCCGTTGCCGTACGCGGCGCAGTACAGGTAGCTCTGGGTGTCGGTGCCGAGGTCGTTGCCGGCGATCATGATGCCGTACGGATGCGGGTGATCCATCAGGTTCATGTACTGCGGTTCGTTGAACGTTGCCGACACGGTGTAGCTGCCCGCGGCCTTGTTCGCGGGATTCCAGTAGGTCGTGGCCGGGCCGGTGCGAACCGTGAACGTGCCGTTCTTCTCGTCGAGGCGCGCCTGGTTGATGTTGGCGCCCGCCTTCTCTTCCTGCGCGTCGATCTTGCCCATCCATCCCTTGGCGAAAATGCCGCCGTCCTTCACAGGCATAGCCGCATCCGGCTGGGCCTGGGCGAAGGCCAACGTGCTGGTACACAGGGTCAGAGCAATCGCAATTCCGCAGCCTTGAACAAAACGCATGGTGTGTCCTCTCGAAAGTTAGTGGGGTCCGGACGGCTATCCGCCCATTCCTGCAGCTCATAACTATACTATCGATATGGATATACGACGCG
>DATMJU010000739.1:0-2932 GCA_035553795.1 Vicinamibacterales bacterium | reverse complement strand
ACGTAGATCTGGACGGCGCGGACGACAAACGGGGCCCACGCAAACAGCATCAGGCCCATGAACTGTCGCTTGGTGATCACCGACATCACGCCGGCGCGCGTCATCACCTGCCACGCCTTGCCAATCGCGGCGCGCGACCCTTGATAGCGGCGATACCCCTGGTCATGAATGGGCACGGGTTACACATCCCCCACGGCTTTGGCGAACACATCTTCGAGCGTCGGCATGCTGGGCTTGAGGTGCCGCACCTGCATCCGCTCGCGGGCGGCCAGCGCAAACAGCGCCTTGGCGCCATCGTCATGCATGCCGGGCACGAACACGCGCACGACGTCTTCGTCTGAATCCTGCACTTCGTAGCCCGCGGCCCGCAGCACTTCGACGAAGCGATCCTGGTCGCCCTTGACGCGCATCTCGTAGACGCGGCCCTGGTTGCCCTTGAGCGCGTTAATCGGGCCGTAGGTCGCGACCGTGCCCTTGTCCATCACCACGACGTGGTCGCAGGTGAACTCGACGTCGGGCAGCAGGTGCGACGACAGGATCAGGTTGACGTTCTTGTTGTGGGCGAGATCGTGGATCAGCTCGAGCATCTCGTCGCGGCCCTTCGGGTCCATGCCGTTGGTCGGCTCGTCGAGGAACAGCAGATCCGGATCGTGCACGATGGCCTGCGCAAGCTTGATGCGCTGCTTCATGCCGGTCGAGTAGGTCTCGAGGTTGCGGTAGCGCGCTTCACCGAGGCCCACGTAGTAGAGGACTTCGTGCGCGCGCTGCATCGCGTCAACAGCGGGCAGCCCTGAGAGCTGGCCGCAGTAGGCGACGAACGACACGGCGTTCATGCCGGGGATGTGCGAGTCGCTCTCAGGCATGTAGCCGATGCGTTCGCGAATCTCCAGCGGCGAGACCTTGACGTCGATGCCGAGCACCTTCATCGACCCCTGCTCGGGAACGAGGAAGCCCATGAGCGACTTCAGGAGGGTGCTCTTGCCGGCGCCGTTGGGGCCCAACAGGCCCACCGCGCCCGGCGGGAAGACGGCAGACACGTTGTTGAGGGCGACGTTCTTGCCGTAGCGAACGCTCAGGTTATCGGCCTGAACCACCGGCCCCGTGAAGCGGGCGGGCGGAAAAGGGTCCTGCACGGAGGCGTTCGGTGAAATGTCGGACATTGGGGCGCGGCTAGGAGTGTATACGGGTTGAGCCGCTACAGCGTTCCCCGGAGCCCGAGAGAATCGGCCTGCAAACGCATGAAATTAATCACGTTCGTGACGTGTTCCTCGAGCGGCAGCCCCATCAGTTCCGCGCCGCGGACCAGGTGATCGCGGGGCACCTGCCGCGCAAATGCCTTGTCTTTCATGCGCTTGATGACGGACTTCGCTTCCAGGTCGAGAATGCTCTTCGACGGGCGGACCAGTGAGGCCGCGGTCACGAAGCCGGCCAGCTCGTCGCACGCAACCAGCGTCTTCTCGACCGGCGTTTCCGGCTGCACCCCGGTGATCTCCGAGGCGTGCGACAAGATCGCGCGCATCACCCACTTCGGATAACCAAGCGAGCGCAGGTGCTCGCAGCCCTTGTTGGGATGATCGCCAAGCGTTGGATATCGTTCGTAATCGAAGTCGTGCAGTAGCGCGACCACGCCCCACTCTTCTTCGTTGGCGCCCTGCTGGCGCGCGTAGCCGCGCACGGCGGCTTCAACGGCCAATGCGTGCTTGCGAAGACTTTCTCCCTGCGTCCACTCGGTGAGGAGGTTCCAAGCGGCTTCCCGCGATAGCGTCATGCCGGAATAATACAAGACCTCAAGACCTTAAGACCTCTCCGTATCACCTCGGCGGCGTGGGCATTCACACCGTAGGCTTCGATCCCGCCGGCCGATACCCAGGCCACGTCCTCTGCGTCAGAGCCCGCAACGGCCTCACCGTCGTCCGACCAGCAAACATAATCGATGATCACGAAGTGATACCGCACGCGGCCGTCGGCGTCGCGATGCACGCGATCGAAGGTCTCGATGATCGGCCCAAGCTCGACATCGAGGCCGGTCTCCTCTTTCACTTCGCGACGGACGGCATCCGCCAGCGACTCCCCGAGGTCGAGCATGCCGCCGGGCAGCGACCACTCCCCCTTTCGCGGCTCATGCGCGCGTTTGACGATCAGCGCCTTGCCGTCACGCACGATCACCGCGCCAACGCCAACCACCGGGCGCTCGGGATATTCTCTGCCCATGAAGTCGCACACAGAATATCTGACTTTCAACATCCCGGCCCGAGTGGGCTTCGAGAACATCACGCCGAAGGTGGACGCGGCCGTCCGGAAGAGCGGCGTCCAGGAAGGACTGGTCCTCGTCAACGCGATGCACATTACCGCCTCGGTCTTCATCAACGACGATGAGAGCGGGCTGCACAAGGACTACGCCAAATGGCTGGAAGCGCTGGCGCCGTTCGACGCGTCGCCTGAGCGCTACGCCCACAACCGGACCGGCGAAGACAACGCCGACGCCCACATGAAACGCCAGATCATGGGCCGCGAGGTCGTGGTCGCGATCACCAAAGGGCAACTCGACTTCGGCCCGTGGGAGCAGATCTTCTACGGCGAATTCGACGGGCGACGAAATAAGAGGGTCTTGGTAAAAGTGATCGGCGACTAGCGAGGACAACTTACACGGAACCACAGAATCACAAAACCACAGAAGCAATGCCAATCATAGATCCCACGAAAGACATTTGATTCTGTGATTCGGTGTTTCCGTGATTCTGTGTCCGCTTTTCAAAGAGGCAATGAGGCGGCGGCATTGAGGTCCGGTGACGCAATGCGGCCCGCTGGTACGGCGCCAGGTCCATCGGCATCGCGGGAGGGGTGTCCGCGAACTCCCGCCTGCGTAAGGAGGCGCTCGAGAAGTCCGAGCGCAGCGACATCCCTGTCTACATCCCGCGCCTGTTGCTGTCGA
>DATMJU010000738.1:0-2812 GCA_035553795.1 Vicinamibacterales bacterium | reverse complement strand
CTCTACGAACAGGGCGTTGCGGTGAAGTGGTCCGGCTACTACAAGGATCGCGCGCGCACGAAGGTCGATCTGCCGACCTATCCCTTCGAGCACAAGCGCCACTGGTTCACGCCTTCGAAGGCGCGGACCGCCCCCGCAGGCGCGGGCGAGCGACAGTTCAGCGCGGACGGATTCGTCGCCGGCCATCGCGTGTTCGGCGAAGTCATTGTTCCCGCAGCGGCGTTCCTGGAGCTGGCGCTCTCGTCAGCGAGCGAATCGGGAACCGTTGAGGATTTCCGGATTCATCGGGCGATGCCCGTCGGAGCCGAGACGCCGAAGCTGGCGCGGTTGGTCGCGTCTGAGACAGAGCGCGGCCGGTTCGAGATTCGCGGCCGTGACGCGCGCGCGAGTGCCGACACGTGGGTGCCCTACGCCGCCGGCCGGATCGGGGCGCAGCAGCAAGCGGATGCGGAAGTGGTTGACCTCGCATTGCTGCGGCAGCAAAGCACCAATCAGGTAAGCGCACGCGAGTTCTACGCGCGCTGCCGCCGCCGCGGCTTCAGCTACGGCCCCGCGTTCCAGTTGATCGACCGGTTGTGGACGAAGCACGGCGGCGCGTTGGCGAGCATTCGCCGGTCGGCGCGGGCAGCGGAGGTCACGGGGCTGGCGATCGATGCATGCACGCTCGACGCCTGCTTCCAGGTGCTACTGGCGATCCTTCCGGCGCCGGCGAGCGCTAAGAGCATCTGGCTCCCGGTCAGCGTCCGTCGCGTGCGCGTGGCCGCTGTGCCTGGCGAGACGATCTGGTGCCACGCTGAGATTGAGTCCGTGTCGGATGCGGAGCTCTCGGCCAACCTGCGAGTGATGAACGACGCGGGCGAGACTATTGCCGTTGTCGAAGCGCTGACGGCGCGCCAGGCGGCCCGCACCGAACTTAGCGGCAACGCGTTCGACCTCGATCGCTGCTTGTATCGCCCGTCGTGGCTGCGTCGCAGCCTGTTTGACGCCGCATCCGGCGCTGCGCTGCTGCCTGCTCCGGCTGTGATGGCCGGCGCACTCCGCGATCAGTTACGTGAGAGCAATCAGGCGCTGAGCCTCGATCGTTGTGGTGAAGGACTCTCGGCACTGAACGCGCTGACGGCCGGCTACATCAATGCGGCGCTCCGAGCGATGGGGCTCGCGCTCCGAGAGGGCGAGCGCGTCGAGCCCGGCACCATCGGCGCGATTCCGCGCCATCGGGCTCTCGTGGATCGCTTGCTCGGGATTCTCGAAGCCGATGGGGTGCTCGCCCGCGATGGCGATGCGTGGACGGTGGCGCGGACTGCGGAAGCGCGCGATCTAGGCGCCGCGAACAGCGCACTGCAAGCGAAGTACCCCGAGATCGCTTCTGAACTGCAGCTTGCCGGCCGTTGCGGCCACGCGCTCGCGGCGGTGCTGCGAGGCACGCGCGAACCCATCACCGAGTTGCTGTTTCCGGCCACGGAGCCGGTGACTGCCGCATCGCTCTTCCGTGATGCCCGCGGATCGCAGGTGTTCAATCGCGTGGTTGCCACCGCCATTCAGCAGGCCCTGTCCGCGCTGCCGGCCAGGCGCGGCGTGCGCATCCTGGAAGTCGGCGCCGGCATGGACGGCACGATCTCGGCCGTCGTTCCGCAACTCGATGGCGCGCGGACTGAGTATCACCTCGCTGACGTATCGCGCGGGATGTTCACGGATGTGGCCTCTGCGGCCACCCAACGTATTCGCGAACAGCTCGCGGCCTTCCCGTTCGTGTCGTTCCACCGCTTGGATCTCGAGCGCGATCCAGTGGAGCAGGGCTTCGCTGCCGGCAGC
Organism: Vicinamibacterales bacterium; assembly: GCA_035553795.1. GTDB lineage: Bacteria > Acidobacteriota > Vicinamibacteria > Vicinamibacterales > UBA2999 > 12-FULL-67-14b. The sequence goes on along the minus strand of DATMJU010000738.1, from coordinate 1,000 downwards.
TACGACGTGGTCATTGCGCCGAACATCCTGCACGCCACGCAGGACCTGACGCGCAGCGCTTCGCACCTGCGGCAGCTACTTGCGCCGGGCGGATTGATGTTCCTGATCGAGGGAACAGGACCTCAGGCATGGGTCGACCTGGTGTACGGAATGACGCCGCCGTGGTGGAGTTTCACCGATACGGCGGTGCGCGCGAATCACCCGCTCATCTCGCCAGATCGATGGTCTGACGTCCTCAGCGCCGCGGGATTCGAAGGTGTCGAGAGCTTCGCCTGCGAGCCTGCGCAGCAGGCGTTGATCGTCGCGAAGGCGTCGCCTGCGATGCGGTCGACCAATCGCAACGAAGAGTACGCGCTCGTGGTTGCGGATGCCAACGGCGCCGGCCTCGACGTCGCCGATCGACTGTCTCAGGACGGCGTGTCGTGCACGGTCGTCACGATCGGGCCGAACGATATGGTTCCGGAAGCCGCTCTCGCGCTTTGCGAGACGCTGCTCGACCTCACAAAACGCATCACGGTCGAGCACTCTGATACGCGTCGCCTGGCCATCGTCACACGCGGTGCATTGTCGGTGAAGGGGGAGCCCGCGCCAGGCATTGCCGCCGCCGCGATGGTGGGAATGGCGAGGAGCATCGCCCTCGAGCATCCTCAATTGCAGTGCCGTGTGATCGACCTGCCGGCGGTTCCGTCTTCGGACGATGCCGGTTCGGTGATTGACGAATTGCGCCGGGCAGACGGCGAGGAACAGGTCGCGTATCGAGACGGATTGCGATATGCCACGCGCATCAACCGGGATGCCTCCACTCCGAGTACGGCTTTTGAAGCGCGCCCGGATGTCACTTACCTGGTAACGGGTGGCCTTGGTGAACTCGGCCGCCATGCAGCCGAGTGGCTCCTGGATCGCGGAGCGAAGCACGTCACGCTGGTGTCGAGAAGCGACGCCACGTCGACGGCTGCCGAACAGATTGATCGGCTGAAGTCCGACGGCATCGAGATCGCGG
>DATMJU010000737.1:0-9198 GCA_035553795.1 Vicinamibacterales bacterium | reverse complement strand
CCGAGGCCGTGCTGGTGACCGGAATGCCGTCGCCGGACTCTCTGAACGACGTCGAGACCGCCGCCCTTATGGGGGCAACGCGCGGGTTCGAGTCGCTCGCGCGCACGGTGCGAGCGAAGAAGCTGGCGCCGCTCGGCGAGCGCTCGTGGGATCTGCTCCGCTGGGCGGCAACGGCGCAGCGCCCGGCCACCGATCCGCGCTCGGCGCAAATCCGCCGCCTGGCGATGGCGGCTCTCGTCACCGGCAATCAGGCGACGACATCCGTGATCGAGCGCGGGTTGAACGATCGCGATGCCGAAGTGCGGCGATTCGCCGCCGTTGCGGCCGCGAGCGACGCACGCATCGACGAACGCGAGCGCGTGCTCAAGATCGCGCTTGCCGACAAGGAGCCGCGCGTGCGCTTCCAGGCCCTGCAAGCCTGGGGACGCCACTTCCAGAAGACATCCTGCGCGCCAGTCGTCGCGGCGCTGAAAGACGACAACATCCACGTGCGCCTGCAGGCGATCGATCAGTTGGGCAGCCCCTGCCCGGCCAACGAGTCACCCGCGGCGCAGCTCCAGGCGATTGTCGCGACGCTGAACAACCAGCCGCGCGCGTGGCACGCACCCGCTCACGCGATCGTGTCGCTGGCGCGCACCCAGCCCGAAGCGGCAAGGTCCGCCATTGCGCCGTTCATCACCCACCAGACATGGCAAGTGCGCATGTATGCGGCCCGAGCGCTGGGCGCACTCGGCAACGCTCGCGATCTGAACGCGCTGGCGTCGGATCGCATCGACAACGTCGCGGAAGCCGCGCTGTCGGCACTGATCGACCTGAAAGCGCCGGAGGCGGAGACCGCCGCGCTCGCGTTGGTCGAGCGCAACGACTATCAACTGATCCTGACGGTGGCGCGCGCGCTCGAGAACAAGGCGCTGGCCCCACGCGCCACTACGCCGCTGCTGACGGCCCTTGGCCGGATCACGAAGCACAGCAAGGACACGTCGCGAGATCCGCGCATGGCGATCCTGAACCGGCTGCAGGCATACGGCGACGCGTCGCAAGCGATCCACCTCGAAGGCTACCTGAAGGATTTCGATCCGGCCATTGCGCGAAAGACCGCCGAGATCCTGACGGCGTGGACCGGCAAGCCGCGCACCGCGGCGCCGCAGCCGCTTGTGCCGCCAGGGGTGACCACGGCGATGGTGACGGCGCTTCGCGGAAAGTCGCTGCGTTTTCACATGGCCGGCCGCGGGTATTTCGACATCGGTCTCGAAGTTGACGCCGCGCCCTTGACCGCAATCCGCATCGCGCGCCGGGCGGGCGAAGGCTACTACAACGGCCTGACCTTCCACCGCATTGCGCCGAACTTTGTCATCCAGGGCGGCAGTCCCGGTGCCAACGAATACGCCGGCGAACCACACTACATGCGCGACGAAGTCGGGCTGCACCTGCGCGGCACGGTCGGCATCTCCACGCGCGGCCGCGATACCGGCGACGCCCAGATCTTCGTCAACCTGATCGACTCGCCTCGCCTCGACCACCTTTACACCGTCTTCGGCACGGTCGTTTCTGGAATGGATGTCGTAGACGGCACGCTCGAAGGCGACGTGATCGAACGCGTTGAGCTTGTCGGCCGGTGATCTCTTCGCGCCTTCCAAAGAACCTGGACCCGAACGCCGTGGCTCGCGCGCTTGCGTCGCGCCGTCACGGCCGTCCGGTGATCGACCTCACGGCGACGAATCCTACCGGCGCGGGCTTCACGTACCCGGAGGAGCTGTTGCAGCCGCTTGCCAACCCGCGGGCGCTCGACTACGAGCCGCAGGCGCTGGGCCTGTGGTCCGCGCGCGCCGCCGTCGCTGCCGACTTCCGCCGCCGAGGCATCGTCATCTCCGCTGATCGAGTGGCGCTGACGTCGAGCACGAGCGAGGCGTATGCGCTGTTGTTCAAGCTGCTGTGTGATGCCGGCGACGCGGTGCTCGTGCCGCAACCGAGCTATCCGCTGTTCGAACACCTGACGCAGCTTGAGTGCGTCACCGCCGCCCCGTACTCGCTCGAATATCACGGCACCTGGCGGGTCGACATCGACTCGATCAAGCGCGCCGCCACGGATCGCGTGAAGGCGATCATGGTGGTCTCTCCGAACAACCCCACGGGCTCGTTCCTTCACCGGGACGATCTGTCGGCGATCTCGGAACTGGCATCCACCCACGGCTGGGCGATCATCGGTGACGAAGTGTTCGCCGATTACCCGCTCGATGCCGCACCAGGCGCCGCCGCGGTGCTGCCGGGTGCCGAGGTGCTGACGTTCAGCCTTGGCGGCCTCTCCAAATCATGCGGTCTACCGCAGTTGAAACTCGGGTGGATCGGCGTCGGTGGTCCCACCGGCGTCGTCGATCAAGCGATGGCGGCATACGAGGTGATCGCGGACACGTATCTGTCGGTGTCCACCGCGGTGCAGGCAGCCGCACCGGAGTTGATCGAGCATGGCGCCGGCATCCGCGCCCAGATCCTCCAGCGAGTGCGGCGCAACCTCGACGCCCTGCGCGCCGCTGTTGCCGCGTATCCATCGATCGACGTGTTGCGTGTCGAGGGTGGCTGGACGGCGGTGCTGCAGGTGCCACAGGTTCGATCGGAAGAGAGCCTGGTGCTCGATTTGCTCGAGCACGACGATGTACTCGTGCATCCGGGATATTTTTTCGACTTCTCCCGCGAAGCCTACCTGGTCGTCAGCCTGCTCGTTGAGCCGGTGGCGTTCGATGGCGCGATCGCTCGCGTGCTGAAACGGGCCTCTTCGTGAACACCGCGCACGAAGGCGAGCGGCGCCGCAGTGGCATCATCGTGCCGCTGTTCTCGCTGGCGTCCCGGCAAGGCTGGGGCATGGGCGAGTTCGGCGACCTGCCGGCCTTTGCGCGATGGCTGCTCGAGGCGGGGCAGTCCGTCGTGCAAATCCTCCCCATCCACGAGATGCCGTCGATCGAGACATCACCGTACTCGGCGATGACGTCGATGGCGCTCGATCCGATCTACATCTCGATGTCGCAGGTGCAGGACTTCACCGGCATTGGCGGCGAGCTTGCGCTCGACGGCGCCGAAGTTGCCGAGGTCGCCAGGCTCAGGCAGTCGCCGCGCGTCGAGTACTCGTCGATCCGCAGGTTGAAGGAACGATGGTTGCGGCGATCGTTCGATCGATTCCAGCGGCTGGAGGTGGCGCGCGGCACGCCGCGCGCCCTGAGATTCGACGCCTTCACCCGCGAGCAAAGCTGGTGGCTCGACGAGTACGCGCTGTTTCGCGCGTTGCACGCGCTGCACGAAGGCCTGCCGTGGACGCAGTGGCCCGAACCGGTGTCGAAAGCGGACCCGCGCGTGCTGGCCGAGGCGCGCGCCGCCCTGTATCCGGAGATCACGTATCGCAAGTACCTGCAGTGGCTCGCCGCCGATCAGTGGGCGGACGCGAAGCGGCTGGCGTGGCCGATCGCGATCTACGGCGACCTGCCGTTCATGATTTCGTCCGACAGCCCGGATGTGTGGGCGCGGCAGGATGAATTCAGGTTCGACGCGACGGTCGGCGTGCCGCCGGATGCGTTCAGCGAGACCGGCCAGGATTGGGGCCTGCCGCCGTGGCGCGCGAGCGTGATGGCCACGAACGATTTCAGGTGGATGCGCGCGCGGGCGCGACGCTACGCCGATCTCTACGACGGCTATCGCATCGATCACCTGGTAGGCCTGTACCGCATGTACGTGCGGCCGCTCGACAAGTCCATTCCGGCGTTCTTCGATCCTGCTGAGGAGCAGGATCAGTTGCGTCTCGGCGAGACGCTGGTGTCGATCTTCACCGGCGCGTCGGCGTCACTGGGCGTGATCGCCGAGGATCTCGGATCCGTTCCCCCGTTCGTGCGCGAGTCCATGGCCCGTTTGAATCTTCCCGGCTTGAAAGTGCTGCGGTGGGAGAAACACTGGGATCGGGAAGGACAGCCGCCGATCGATCCTGCGCAGTTCCCTGAGCGTTCGGTGGCGACGACCGGTACGCACGACATCGAGCCGCTGGCCGCGACACCCGAAGGGAATACCGACGAAAAGCGTGACGCGATCCTGCAGTCGCTGCTATCGTCCGGCTCGAACCTGACGCTGATGCCCGTGCAAGATGTGTTCGGCTGGCCCGATCGGATCAATACGCCCGCGGTGGTTGACGGGATGAACTGGACCTGGCGCCTGCCATGGCCCGTCGATACCTGGCTCGATCGCGAAGATACCGTCGCGCACGCCGACCAGCTCAAGATCTGGACGAGGAGCGCCGATCGATGATGCGCTGGCTCGCATTCGCGGCGTTGTTCGCCGGCGCCCTGCAAGTCAAGCCTGATACCGAAACGACACTTCTCGTCTCGCTGATCAACCGCCCGGTTGGACGCGAGGTCTTTTCAGAAACGAAGGACGGTAGCGGGACCGTCTACACAGGCTCGCTGGATCTCACCGAACGCGGTGGGCGACTGCAGGTGTCCTCGTCGTTGCGGCTCGCCGGCGACCTGACGCCGCAGGCATTCGACGTAAAGGGCAGGTCATATCGCTTCGTGAACGTCGACGCCACCGTTCGCGTCAGCGATGGCATGGCGACGGTCACCAACCTTGGCCAGTCGACGACCGTCGAGGCGCCTCGACGCTTCTTCACCGCTGAAAGCTACTCGCCGCTCTCCGCGCGCGCGCTGCTGATCAGATATTGGGAACGGCACGGCCGCCCCTCGGTGATTCCGGTGCTGCCGGGCCCGCGCGACGTCCGCGTCACGTTCCGAGGGTCCGATCCGGTCATCGTTCGTGGAGTGCCGCTCACGTTTCGTCGCTTTGATGTCGACGGGGTGATTTGGGGACGCGAAACCGTATGGCTCGACGAAGAGGATCGACTCGCCGCGATCGTGTCGCGCGTGCACATTCTTCCGCTCGAAGCCGTGCGAGAGGACCTGGCGGGCCAGCTGCCGGTCCTGCAATCGCACTCGAACGCCGATCGCGTGGCGGATCTCGCGCAACTATTGAAAGACATCCCCGCGATCGCGGATCGTTCGTTCGTCCTGAGCGGTGCTCGCTTGATCGACGGCACAGGACGGCCACCCATCGATGACGCCGTTGTGGTCGTGCGAGACCGGCGCATCGAGTCGGCTGGCCCTCGCGCGGCGGTGAAGATGCCTTCGGGCCTGCGCGTGCTCGATGTGAAGGGCGCCACCATCGCACCGGGACTGTGGGACATGCACGCGCACGCCGCGCAGATCGAGTGGCTGCCCGCATACCTCGCCGCCGGCGTCACGACGTTCCGCGACATGGGTGGCGAGCAGCCCTTCCTCGTGGCGATACGTGACGCGGTCGCCAGCGGCAAGGGCCTCGGGCCGCGAGTGTTGCTTGCCGGACTTGTCGACGGCGAGGCTGCCGGCGCATTCGGCACCGTCGTGGCCTCGACGCCAGAACAGGGACGCGCGGTGGTCGATCGCTACCACTCGGCCGGCTTCAACCAGATGAAGCTCTATTCGCTGCTGCAACCAGAGGTTGTCTCGGCGATCACCGCGCGCGCGCACGAACTCGGCATGACCGTCACCGGTCATGTGCCGACCGCGTTGGGACTCCGCCGCGCTGTGGATGCAGGCATGGATCAAGTGGCGCACTTGCCGCTGAACGGCGATCCGGACGCTGCGGAAACGACAGCCACCATTGCGTACCTGGCCGGCCGCAAGACGGTGTTCGATCCGACGATGCCGTGGAACGAGGTGCTCGGCCGCGCACCGCAGACAACGCTCGACAGCCTTGAGCCGGGATTCGCGTCCGCGCCGCCGGCTTTGCTGGCCAACTACCGGAGCGTGGCGAACAACACGGATCCCGAAGCCGCGCGACGCCGCGTGGCCGACACCGGCAGGATGGTGAAAGCGCTCTTCGACGCCGGCGTGCCGATCGTGGCCGGCACTGACGGAGCGCTGCCTGGGCACAGCCTGCTGCGCTCGATCGAGATGTTCGTCGAGGCGGGGCTTTCGCCGATGCAGGCAATCCAGTCGGCGACGAGCGTGCCGGCGGCCGCGATGGGGCTCGCGCGGGATTCCGGCACCATCGAGGCGGGCAAGCGCGCCGACCTGGTCGTGCTCAACGCCGATCCGCTGGCGAGCATCCGCAACATACGAAACGTGAAGTGGGTCGTCGCGAACGGCCGCGTGATGGAACCCGCCGGCCTGTGGCGCGCGGCCGGATTCAAATGAGGGCAATCATCTCCCGCCGGTTGGTACTCGCCGCAGCGCTAAGCGTCGCGTTGGCCGCCTGCCAGCCGGCGCCCATCGTCCCCCCCGAACGTGCCATCGTCATCCTGATCTCGATCGACGGTTTTCGGTGGGACTACCTCGATCGCTACGCTCCGCCCAACCTCCTGAAGCTCGCAGCTGAAGGTGTGCGCGCTGACGGATTGATTCCGCAGTTTCCGTCGAAGACGTTCCCTAACCACTACACGATCGTGACGGGCTTGACCCTCGCGCATCATGGGATCGTCTCGAACAACATGACGGCGCCAGACATTCCCGGCGAGTTCTCGCTGTCGAATCGGGAGGTGCAGAACGATCCGCGATGGTGGGGCGGCGAGCCAATCTGGAATACGGCTGAGCGGCAGGGACGCAAGTCGGCTGCGATGTTCTGGCCCGGTTCAGAGGTCGTGATTGGCGGGCGCCGCGGCACTTACTGGACACCGTACGAGGATGGCATGCCGCACGCGGAGCGGTTGAAACGCCTGCTCAGCTGGCTCCAGTTACCCGAGGCGGAACGACCGGCGTTCCTGACCTTGTATTTCAGTGATGTGGATACGGCGGGTCACCGCTTCGGACCTGAAGCCGAGGAGACGCGGGCAGCGGTCGCCAAGGTCGATCAGTCGATCGGCGAACTGGTAGCCGGCGTGCGACGTGCCGGCCTTGCCGATCGCGTCCACTACGTCATCGTCAGTGACCACGGCATGTCCGCGCTCAGCACCGATCGGACGATCGTGCTGGACGACTACGTCGACGTTGCGACAGTGGATGTGATCGACTGGTCGCCGATGCTGGGTGTCAACGCCCTCGATGGCGATCACGAGAAGCTGTATCGTGCCCTCAAGGACAAGCATCCCGCGTTGACCGTGTACCGCAGAAGCGAGATCCCGGAACGCTACGGTCTCGCCAACCATCCACGCGTGCCGGCGGTGTTTGGCGTCGCGAAGGATGGCTGGCAGATCGCGTCCAAGCGTGACGTCGGTAGGTGGAGCGAGCACGATCGGCGGCCGCCCGGCGGCGCCCACGGCTATGACGTCAGCGAGCAGTCGATGCAGGGCCTCTTCGTGGCCACCGGCCCGCGGATTCGAGCCGGGATGCGCGTGAAGCCAATCGAGAACCTTCACCTTTACGAATTCATGTGCGCGATTCTTGGCCTGCAGCCGGCCAAGAACGACGGCGATCCGGCCGCGACCCGCGATATGCTGCGCTGACCCATGACCTCTTCGGACCGCATTACGCCCGCTGGCTGGAAAATCGTACTGCTCGCCAGCCTGGGGGGCACCCTCGAGTTTTACGATTTCGTGATCTTCGGCGTGTTCGCCCAGGACATCGCGCTTGCGGTGTTTCCAAGGACCGACCCGCTCGTGGCGCTGATCCTGTCGTTCGCGACCTTCGCGGTCGGCTACCTCGCGCGCCCGATCGGCGGCATCGTGCTGGCGCACTACGGCGATCGGTACGGCCGCCGCGCGGTGTTCCTGTGGTCGGTGTTCATCATGTCCGCCGCCACGCTCGGCATGGGCCTGGTGCCGGACTACGCGACCATCGGCGTCACGGCGAGCCTGCTGATGGTCACGCTTCGCCTGATCCAGGGCTTCTGCCTCGGCGGCGAGTTGCCAGGCGCGCTCACCTACGTGGTTGAAACCGCTCCGAGGATCGCGCCGTTTGTGTGCGGCGTGGTGTTCTCGTGCGTCACGATGGGCGTGGCGGTGGCGACTGGCGTCAGCCTGTCGGTACGGACCTTCATGGATCCCGCGCTGGTGCCCGCCTATGGATGGCGCATCGCCTTCATTCTCGGCGGTCTTGGCGGCGTGCTCAGCTTCGTGTTGCGCCGCTCGCTCGAGGAATCCCCCGAGTTTGAGCGGATGCGCAGCCTGGCCTCGCGACAGCCGTTCAAGGAGCTGCTCAAGTCAAATCCCAAGCACGTCCTGGTCGGCTGCCTGATCCTCGCCGGCACCGGCTGCTTCAATGGACTGTTCTTCTCCCACCTGCCGGCGTACCTGTCGGGCGTGTTGCAGTACGACCCTCGACAGGCGGTGCTGTCGCAAACCATCGGCGTGATCGCGTCGGCGATTGGCATCCTGTTGACCGGTTGGATCGGCGATCGGGTCCCGCCGCGATACCTGTTGCGCGCCGGTGTCGCCATGTTGTTCGTGTTTGCGTTCCCGTTCTACGGCGCGCTCGAAGCGCGCTCGATGAACCTGACGCTCGTGTGCGTGCTGGCCGGACTCACGGCCGGCCTGACGAACGGATCGTTCGCGGTGCTCCTGACCGATCTGTTCCCGACCCGAGTCCGCTTTACTGGAGTCGCGCTGGTGTTCAACGTCAGCTTCACGCTGTTCAGCGGCACGGCGCCGTTGGTCGCGACGACATTGATCCGCGACACGGGCATGCCGGCATCGCCGGCTTATATGATGATGGGCAGCGCGGCCCTCGCGCTATTCGGCAGCATCTGGGTGCACCGATTCGGCGGCAATGTGATCAAGCGCGACTGAGGCGGGTCGCCGCTGATTATCGCGGCGCCGACCCAAGCGGCTCAAACGTTCCATGCTGCATCGTCAGTGACGTCTCATTCGACGCGAACGCCACGAACTTAAGCGACTTGTAGTCGAGGATGACGGTCAGCGTGTAGCCGGAGGCTGATAGATAGGAGACGGCGTGAACGTCCGGTCCGAATGACGCGACCTGATACTGGGGCGCCACGCCGGGCTTCTCGTTTGGATCTGCGCCGACTTCACGAAACATCACGTGGCCGTTGCGGCTGAACGTGTGATCGAACGACTTTCCTGCCATTGGTCCGTCAGCGAACTTCCAACGCAATGAGTGACCCGTGATCGGGTTCGCAACCATCCAATCCTCCGAAGCCCGACGATTGCAAGCAAAATGCCAGAGCTTCTGGACGTCGACTGTGGAACAGCCGGAACACTATTGAGGCGGCCGTTGCCCGATCGATGTTCAGCTGGAC
>DATMJU010000736.1:0-2686 GCA_035553795.1 Vicinamibacterales bacterium | reverse complement strand
GACGATATCTATCCGTTGGCGGACATGCCGTCCGTCCATGTCGTGATCCTGCGCCCCGGCTTTGGCGTGTCGTCGGCCGACGCCTACACGTGGTTTGACGAAGAGACACGGAAGGCCCTGAAAGAGCCGGTGCCGCGAACGATCCCCCCAGGGTGGCCGGCCTGGGCCTCGACGCTGCGCAACGATCTTGAAATTCCGGTCGTCCGGCATCACCCGGCGATCGGTCGAATCCGGCAGTCGTTGCTGGACGCTGGCGCGAGCTTCGCGGCCATGTCCGGTTCAGGATCGGCGGTATTTGGCCTGTTCGAGCGTGGTGACGCCGCGCGCAGAACTGCGAACGACCTGGCCAGGCCGGGATGGCTGTCGCTCCACACCCGCACGCTGACCCGCCGCGACTACAGTCGCCGGCTGGCGCAAACTCTCTAAGTTAGGCTACGATAAGTGTTTCCACCCCACCTCGTAGAGTACGCGGGGAGGGGGCCCCGAAGAAGTTTGGGTGTTGGGGCGTGGCCAAGCGGTAAGGCGCCGGCCTTTGGAGCCGGTATTCGAAGGTTCGAATCCTTCCGCCCCAACCAAGTTTTTGCTGATTATGCGACCGACGGGTTTCGGAGAACTGAAAATCTTCTCTGGTAGTGCTCATCCGCAACTTGCGGCTGAGATTGCCGAGTTCCTTGGCGTGGAACTTGGGCAAGCCCGCCTGCGCCGCTTTCCCGACACCGAAGTCTCGTTCCAGATCGACGAGAACATTCGCGGCACAGACGTCTTCATCCTGCAGCCGACCTGCGCACCGGTCGACCCGCACCTGATGGAGCTGATGATCATGACGGACGCGTTCCGCCGTTCGTCCGCCGCCCGCATCACCGCCGTCATCCCGTATTACGGCTACGCCCGGCAGGATCGCAAAGACAAGCCGCGCGTGCCGATCTCGGCCAAGCTGGTCGCCAACGTGCTGACCGCGGCCGGCGTCAACCGCGTGTTGACGATGGACCTGCACAAGGCGCAGATCCAGGGCTTCTTCGACCTGCCGGTCGATCACCTGTTTGCCGCGCCGGTCATCATCGATTACCTGTCGCGCCAGTCCTACGAGAAGCTGACCATCGTCGCCCCGGATGCCGGCGGCGCCGAACGCGCCCGCGCCTACGCCAAGCGTCTCGACGCGGAACTCGCGGTCATCGACAAGCGCCGCAGTGAAGACGGCACCGCCGAAGTCATGAACGTCATCGGTGAAGTCGCCGGCCGCACCTGCGTGATCGCCGACGACATCATCGACACGGCCGGCACCATTCAGAAGGCCGCCCAGGCGCTCAAGGATTCAGGCGCCGAGCGCGTGCTCGCGTGTGCGATTCACGGCGTGCTCTCCGGCCCCGCGATCGAGCGCATCGAAAAGGCGCCGATCGACAAGTTGATCATCACCAACTCGGTGCCGCTCACCGCCGAGCGCGCCAAGTGCCAGAAGATTGTTGTATTGTCTGTGGCCCGGCTGCTCGGCCAGGCGATTCGCAGCATCCACGAGGAAACCTCCGTATCGTCTTTGTTTGTGTAGTTGTGGCGACAAACCTTTAGGTTTGTCGACCTCGTTAATCCGGCAAAGGGTGTAGGCGAGTCCGAAGCCCGAGAAAGGTCAGTCAGGTCATGGAAGCAGTTCTCGACGCAGTCAAGCGCAACACCAAGGGCAAGAACGAAGCTCGCCGTCTCCGCGCGGCCGGACGTATTCCGGCGGTCGTGTATGGCGCGCAGAAGATCGGCGACGCGCCGGCTCCCGAGTCCGTCTCGGTCGATCCGAAGCCGTTCCTCCGCATCCTTCACTCGGCGTCGGGCTTCAACACCCTGATCACCCTCAAGGTCGAAGGCGGCGCTGAAGCCCGCGTGCTCGCCAAGAACGTGCAGCTCGACCCGATTACGCATCACCCGCTGCATGCCGACTTCTACCGCGTCAACATGGAGCGCAAGATCAAGGTCACCGTGCCGATCTCGCTGCGCGGCGAATCGCGCGGCGTCAAGGTGGACGGCGGCGTGCTCGACTTCGTGCATCGCGAGATCGAAGTCGAAGTGCTCCCGGCGAACATCCCGGACACCATCGAAGTCGACATCACGAACCTCGGTATCGGCGACGCGGTGCACGTGCGCGACCTCGCCGGCGCGGCGTCCTGGACGCCCGTTACCGATGCAGACCTGATGATCCTCCACGTCATCGCCATCAAGGTCGCTGAAGAAGCGGCCACCGCCGATGGCGCTGCCGCTGCAGCCACCGCCGGCGCGGCCGAGCCCGAAGTCATGAAGAAGGGCAAGACCGACAAGGAAGGCGACGCCAAGGACGCGAAGGACGCGAAGAAGGACGACAAGAAGAAGTGAAGCTGATCGTCGGCCTCGGGAATCCCGGGGCCGAATATCGCAACACCAGGCACAACGTCGGCTTCGAAGTAATCGATGCGCTCGCCGCGCGGTGGCGGGTGTCGGATCAGTGGCGCGAGAAGTTCGACGCGCTGCAGGTCAAGACGATGCGCGGCGACGAGCCGGTCATCCTCTCCAAGCCGCTGACCTACATGAACCGCAGCGGGCAGTCGGTGCAGGCCCTGATGGGGTTCTACAAGATCGACCCGGCGGACATCCTCATCGTCACCGACGATGTGGCGCTGCCGCTGGGACGGTTGCGCGCCCGGCGCGACGGCGGCGCCGGGCGCGCAAC
>DATMJU010000735.1:0-3480 GCA_035553795.1 Vicinamibacterales bacterium | reverse complement strand
TACCAGACCCGAGCCTGAGATTTGGGATTTCGGATCGAGCGGATTTCGGAGTATTTGACGATCAAAAAATAATCTGAAATCTCAGATCCGAAATCCGAAATAATTCGGTAATGGACGTAGTTCGAACCCCGGCGACGGGCTGGATAGAGGTCGTCGTCGGGAGCATGTTCAGCGGCAAGAGCGAGGAGCTCATTCGCCGCCTCCGCCGCGCGCAGATCGCCAGACAGCGCGTCCAGATCTTCAAGCCTGCCGTCGATACCCGCTACGCGGCCGATCACATCGTGTCGCACAGCGAGCTGCGCATCCCGTCCGAGAGCGCGGCGACGGCCGTTGATCTGCTCGCGCAGGTGAAGCCTGATACGGAGGTCGTCGGCATCGACGAAGGGCAGTTCTTCGACTCCGAGCTGCCGGCCGTGGCATCGGCGCTGGCACGCCGCGGCGTGCGCGTGATCGTCGCGGGTCTCGACCAGGACTACCTGGGAAAACCCTTCGAACCGATGCCGCAGCTGCTCGCCATCGCGGAATACATCACCAAGACGCGCGCCATCTGCATGGTCTGCGGCAACCCCGCCAACCACACGCAGCGCCTCGTCGGCAGCACCGATCGCGTGCTGCTCGGCGCGCAGGGCACCTACGAAGCGCGATGCCGGCACTGCTTCGATCCCGCGCTGTCGCGCGAGGATGAAACCAAGGCAGTCAGGGAAGCGGCCGGGAAGACGCGATGAGCGTGCAGGAGCTTGCCCCTGCACTACGGCAAGCCCTGTTCGCGCTCGGATTGCTGTTCGCCATTGTTGACCTGAAGGTCGGCGGGCAGATACTCAGCTGGTGGCGCAAACGCTCGCAGGCGACCGTCACGTGGCCCGGGCCCAAGCCTCCGTTCTACGTCATCAACCTCACCATCGGCATGCTGCTCGGCGTGCTGTTGTTTCTCACGGCGTACGTCGAGATCACGCGGCTGCAGCGCGGCTGGGCTGCGGCGCCGTCGATGTTTGGCGTGTCGATGATGTTCATCTACTACGGCTACCTGTTGCCGTTGACGACGCGCATTCGCCGCGGGCTCTACCGTGACGGCATCTGGACAGACTCGGGCTTCATGCGTTACACGGAGATAGGCGGTCTCACGTGGAAGGGTGACGACACGCTCGTGCTGGCGTCACGGCAAAGGGCCCTGGCCCGGCGGCTCCGCGTGCCCGGCGTACACATCGGCGAAGTCCGGCACCTCCTGCGGGACAAGATCAGCGAGCACGCCATCGAGTTCGAGGCGGGCCCAGGTTTGCATCTGGGAACGCGAGATACGCGCGAATCTGTGTAGCCCTGGGAACGGGTAACGCGTAACTCGGAACCGGGGAGGCTGGAGGCCGAAGGCCGACAGCCGATAAGGAGTTTGCAATGGCCGCACGTCCCACTTGGAAGGGTTACATCAAGGTCAGCCTGGTCACGATCCCGGTGAAGGTTTATCCGGCCACCGAGTCCAGCGCGACCATCTCGTTCAACCAGCTCCACGCCGCCTGCCAGACCAAGATCCAGCAGAAGAAGTGGTGCCCGAAGTGCGAGATGGATCTCACCCAGGCCGACATCGTCAAAGGCTACGAGTTCGAGAAGGGCCGCTGGGTGGTCGTCGACGACGAGGACGTGGCCAAGGTCAAGACCGAGTCCACGAAGATCATCAACCTGCTGCAGTTCACCGAGGTCGAGCAGATCGACCCGATGTACGTGGACAAGACGTATTACCTCGCGCCCGAAGGCCCGATGGCCGCCGACGCGTACTCCGTCATGCGCGAGGGCATGCAGGGCAAGGCCGGCATCGGCAAGGTCGCGATTCACGGCCGCGAGTACCTCGTGGCTGTTCGCCCGCACAAGCAGGGCATGGTGATGTACACGCTGCACCACGCCGCGGAAATGCGGACGATCGATCAGATCGACGAGCTGCGCGAAGTGCGCGGCAAGGTGAACCCGGCGGAGATGAAGCTCGCCAAGCAGGTGATCGAGAGCATCGAGGGCGACCTGAACCTGGCCGACTACAAGGACGAATACCAGGAAGGCTTGCGCAGGATCATCGACGCGAAGATCGCGGGCGAGGAGATCGTGGCGCAGGAGGAAGTCGCGCCGCCGAAGGTGGTCGACCTGATGGAAGCGCTGCGCAAGAGCCTCGACCAGGTGAGCAGCGGCAAGAAGAAGACGGCGAAGGCCGAAGAATCAACCGCCAAGAAGGTCACGAGCATCAAGGCGAAGAAGCGGAAAGCTTCATAGGAGAACGCGATGGCACGCAAGGCAGTGTGGGGCAGCTACAAGCCCAAGAAGCGCAAGAAGTCTTAAGGCCCGACGTCAGGTCTTAAGGAAGCAAGTAGCCCAGAAGTCCCATTCCGGTGGCCGTCGGATCGCTGATCCAGTCCGGCGGCACCAGCCACACGAACGCCAGGATCGCCACCACCCAGATGTCGTAGGGGATGGTTGCCCGGTCGTCACGCCAGAAGAAGAAGCGCGCAAACCAGCCCTCGGGCATCGGCTTGTTGTTCAGCGCGAGATACGTGTAGTGGATGCGGTTGCTGACGGTGATGATTGCCAGCACCAGGATGACCCATAGCACGCCGGCCATGCGATCGGTGAACGCGCCGATCATGAAGAGCACGATGCGCTCGGGCCTCTCCATAAAGCCGACCTTGCACTTGTCGATCAGTGATTCGGCGCGGGCGCGCGCGTAGCTCGTCATGATCGAGAAGATCAGCGCCAGCGTAGCGATTAGCACATAGCCGTTACGGCCGAGCTCCGCGTACAGCCACACCAACCCCGTGAACAGCGCGAGGTCAGAGAAGCGATCCAGCGTCGAGTCCCAGAACGCGCCGAATTCCGATTGCTTGCCGGTGATGTGGGCGACCTTGCCGTCGATGAAGTCGAAGATGTTCGCGACGATCATGATCACGCCGGCCATGATGAAGCGGTCCACGGCCAGGTAATAGGCGGCCAGGATGTTGATCAGGACGCCAATCAGCGTCAGAACATTAGGGTGAATGCCCAGGGCCACCGAGGTGTTGATGATGGCCCGCAGCGGGAGCATGCAGGCGGCGCCGATCGCGCCTGTGAAGGTCATTGTCGAGAGTTAGCGTAGCCCATGCCTTGTGCAGCTTCAAGGTAACGAATCGGTAAATTGCGCTACGCTCTCTATTCGGAGGACTTATGCGCCGTCTGTGTTTGACCCTGTGTTGTTGTCTTGTTGCCCTTGCCCTGCCTGTTCACCCAGTTTTCGCCCAGGAAACCACTGCCACCGTCACCGGAACCGTCACCGACTCGTCGGGCGGCGTGCTGCCAGGGGTCGTCGTGAGCCTGAAGCACGTCGGCACCGGCCGCGTCTTCGAGAGCACAACGGGCACGGAGGGCCGCTACCTGGTGCCGCTGCTGCCGATTGGCAGTTACGAGGCCTCGTTCACCCTTGCCGGCTTTCAGGCGCGCACGGTTCGCGGCATCACCCTGAACGTCAACGAC
>DATMJU010000734.1:0-8506 GCA_035553795.1 Vicinamibacterales bacterium | reverse complement strand
GCTGCACCCGCTGCACCCGCTGCGCCCGCTGCACCCGCTGCTTTCTATCCCGCCTCGCGTCAGCTCAGGCCGACCACCGCAACGAACTCCCCGGGCACGTGGTACGACCGATCCCGCCGATAAGGCTCGATCGAGGCCAGATACTCGGCGTGAGCGCTTTCGCGAACCGGATCGTCAAACCGGGCGTAGGCGAGCGCGACCGGTCCTCCAACAAAGGCGGCACCAATCGCCGCTTCGGCGGTCGGAAACACGATCGGCACCGAGATGCGCTCCTCGCGGACCTCGCTGAAACCGGCATCCCGGAAGCTGTCGGCCAGAGTGCTGCCGGTGCCGAGAGAGAAGAACATCGGGCACACGTCGCTTGCCGTCCGGGCTTCGACGATCGGGAAGATCTCGGCCCACCCGCAGTTCTTGCGCGCGCCCCACACGACCGCGGCGGCCCGCCGGCCCGGTTTCAACACACGGCGCATCTCGCGCAACGCGTTGGGCGGGACGGCCACGTACATCAGGCCCAGCCCGCAGAGCACGGCATCGAACTCGTCGTCTGGAAACTCGAGGGTCTCAGCGTCCATGCGCCGGAAATCGCCAGCGATCCCTCGCGCCGCGGCTGCGTCCGCAACGGCCTGAACCATGTCTTCCGAAATGTCCGACGCGGCAACGAATCCGCCAGGCCCTACCGCCTCGGCGGCGCGCAGTGTCACCAGGCCCGTACCGCAGGCGACATCAAGCACGCGCTCGCCGGGCTTCAGCTCCGCCATCTTGAGCATCAGGTCCTGGGCGGGACGCAGTTGCGCGGACCAGAAGCCCTCGTAGTGCGCGGCCGCCTTGTTCCAGCCGTATCGCTGGACGCGCCGCTGCAGCTTTGGTTCCATGTCAGCCCTGCGTCCGGACGATGTGGACTTCGCGCGAGATCGGCACGGGGTTCCGGATGTCGTCAAGCCACGAGCTGCGACGATCGGCGGTGTCGAGAAGACGCGTGACATCGGCGTCCGACGCCGGCGTATCGATTGTGACCGCGTAGACGATGTTCGTGTAGCCGGGGCGAATTGAGTCGTCCACGCCCAGCTCGCCGCGCACGTCGTAGGAAGCGCGGACTTCAACCGTCAACGCGCGAACCGGGATGTCCAGCCGCGCGGCCCACATGCTGTAGCCGATTGCCAGGCACGCGCCGAGCGCGCCGCGTCCGAACACGCCAGGGTTGGGACCGTTGTTCACGCCGCCGTATTTCTCGGTCATGCCGACGCTGAACTTCCATGGGCCGTCTTCCACCTCGCAAGCAAGACCGGGGTGAAGGGTGACGGTGGTCTTCGCGGTGCCCTGGCCGACCGACGGCCGTGCACGGACCACCTTTTCATTACGCTCGAGGGCGGTTTTGATGTCTTGTGGCGAAGTCATGCGCGGATTGTATCCCCCTCGTCACGCGCCGCCGCGCCTGTTTCCAACCAATTTCCCGGTCGCCTCATCCAACAGGCATGTCAACGAAGACCCTGGCGATCCTTGCCCTCAGCCTTACAGTCGCTGGCAGCGCGCATGCCCAGCGTTCGTCCCGCTGGGAAGTCATGGACGACTCGACGGTGAGCCGCACCTTGTCCTTCGCCGCCGGTGGCGGCAGGACGCTGGATGTGCGGAACATCAACGGGTCAATCAGGGTCGAGGGCACGGATGAGTCAGCAGCGCAGTTGAGCATCCGCAAAGTCATCCGCGCGGAGACGCGCGAGGATCTTGCGGATGCCCAGCGGGACGTTCGCCTCGAGTTCCGCGATGGGGCACCGCGCGTGGAAGCGACCGTTATCGACCGCAGCGGGCACATCTGCGGCGAGCCCTGGAACGATCGCGGACCACGCCACGACCGCGTGCGCTACGAGGTGAAATACGACTTCACCATCCGGGTGCCGCGTGATGTGGCCCTGCGGCTCTGCACGATCAACGGCGGCGACGTCATCGTCAACGGCACGCGCGGTGACTTCGACGTCGACAACGTGAATGGGTTGATCGAGATGAAAGGCGTGGCGGGATCGGGCAGCGCGCATACCGTCAACGGTCCGGTCACAGTCTCGTTCACCGCCAACCCGAAGCAGGCCACGTCATTCAAGTCGGTCAACGGCAACATCGACATCAATTTCCTTGATGGGTTGGGCGCCGACTTCGCGATGAAGACCATGAACGGCGGGTTGTACACGGATTTCGATTCGCAGCCGCTGCCCAACACCATGACTGCGGCGGGCGAGCGCCGCGACGGCAAGTTCGTTTACCGGGCCAATCAATACACGCGGGTGCGCGTGGGCAATGGCGGCCCGCAAATCACGTTCGAGACGCTCAACGGCAACGTCCGTGCGCGTCGGACTGGGAGCACACGATGAGCGTTCGACAGATTCTTCGCATTCCGCTGCTATTCTCCGCATTCCTGCTGGCGTCGTTCACCGCCGCCGCCCAGCAGCCCGCGGCCGATCGCGTCACCGTGCCGCTGAGCGATCCATCGCGCCCGGCACTCATCAACGTGTCGCTCGTGCAGGGCAGCATCACGGTGCGCGGCACCAATCGCAAGGATGTTGGCGTGACCGCGCAGCCGGAGACCGATCGCCCGCGCCGCCGCTACGATGCGGACGCCGACGGGTTGCGCCGCATTCCGCAAACCACGGGTTTCCGCATCTCGGAGGAGGCCAATCGCGTCCGCGTGTCGGCCGACAGCCCGAATCGTTCCGTCAACTTCGAGATCGAAGTGCCGGCGCGCAGCAACCTGAAGCTGTCCACCGTCAACGGCGGCGAGATCCTGGTTGAGAACGTCGAAGGCGAGATCGAGGTCAACAACACCAACGGCGGCATCGCGTTGAACAATGTGGCCGGATCGGTGACGGCCGGCACGACCAACGGCAACGTCAAGGCGACGCTGACGCGCGTGACCACACAGCGCGATATGGCCTTTACGTCACTGAACGGGACCGTGGATGTCACGCTGCCGCCCACGACGAAGGCCAACCTGCGCATGCGCAGCAATAACGGCGACGTGTACTCGGACTTCGATGTGCAGCTCGCGGCCACGACCCCGAGTGTCGAAGAAACGCGCAGCAACAACGGCCGCTTCCGCATCAACCGGAACCGCGCGATCGTCGGCACGATCAACGGCGGCGGTCCCGAGTTTGAGCTGCGGACGTTCAACAGCAACGTCTACGTCCGCAAGGGCAGGTAGGGCAGCCTACCCGCCGTCATTGGCCGATCGCGTAGAGATACTTGTAGCCGCGAAGGTAAATGTTGCCGTCGACCAGCGCGGGCGACGCGTCGAACCCGTCGTCCAGCGCGTTTTCGGCGAGGACTTCATACGCGGTGCCGTGCTTGATGACGGTCGTGACGCCGTCGCGGCTGACGATGAAGACCTTGCCATCGGCGCCGACCGGAGACGCGAACACTTCGCCCGGCGCCTTGGCAATGCGCTGCACCTGGTAGTGCGGCTTGCCGGTGGCCGCGTCGAAGGCCGAGAGCAGGCCGTTGTTGGTCTTCAGGAAATAGAGAATGTTGTCGTAGAGCAGCGGTGACGGCACGTACGGTGTGTCGCGATCGTACTCCCAGGCGATCGCGCCGCTGGTGGCGATGTCGCCCTTGGCCGAGGCGAGCTTGATCGCCTTGAGGTTGTTGCCCCTGAATCCGCTCATGATGAACACCATGCCGTTGCCGAACACCGGCGACGGAATCACGTTCATCGTCGTGCCGGGTCCCTCCCACACGATCTTTCCGGTTTGCAGATCGAAGCTGCGCACCCGGTTCATCGCGTTGACGACGACCTGCTGGCGGCCTTCGTGCGTGACCACGAGCGGCGTGGCCCAGGTATCCATCTCGGGGTGATCGACGCGCCACAGCTCCTTGCCGGTGCGCTTGTCGAGCGCGATGACGTAGGACGGCTGGTTGAGGTGATCCCAGACGACCACCAGCGTGTTCCCAAAGAGCACCGGCGTCGAGCCTTCGCCGAACTGGTTGCGCATCTTCTTGTCACCGAAGTCTGCGTTCCAGATCGGCTTGCCGTTCATGTCGTAGGCATAGAGGCCGCGCGACTCGAAGTACGCGAACACGTGCTCGCCGTCGGTGATCGCCGAGCTCGAGGCCCAGCTGCCGTTGTCGCCGTGCGCCGCTTCGTGCGGTTCTTCTTCGCGGGCCACGTGTTCCCAGACCGTCTTGCCGGTCTTGCGATCGAGCGCGAGCACCTTGTACTGATGCACGCCGCGCTGCGGCAGCGCGCCGCGCGGCGCATGCTGCGCATCGCCGGTGACGCCCACGGGGATCGCCGTCAGGAGATAGATGCGATCGTTCCACACGACCGGCGACGAGAAGCCGCGGCCCGGGACCTGCACCTTCCATTTGATGTTCTTGGTCTCGCTCCACTCAACCGGTGGCTTGGCGGTCCGCGAGACACCATTCATTTCCGGCCCGCGCCACTGAGCCCAGTTGCGAGCGTCGCCGACGTTGGCCGAGCCAACGGCGCCGGAAATATAGAGAGCGGCGAAGACAGCAGCTAGACCGAGAGAGATGCGCATGCCTCCGAATACTACCGAAAGGTGAAGCCCGCTTACGTGAGAAGGTCGCCGACGCCGTAAAGAGTTGGGCTGGCCGAGATGTTGGGAAAGTGTTGGGAATGTGATCGAAGCCCCAAACTATGCGAGGTAGATGGTCTGGCCGACGGCGAGTTGGCCGATGCGAGTCACCGTTGCATAGACTCCTGCGGTGTTGTCATTGGCCCGGACCACCGCCTTGAGGACTTGAGGCGCCGCCACGGCAGTATCGGGATCGAGATTGACCATCGCGCACCGCACATCGCGCCGGGTGACGACGACAGTGGGGGAGTCGTCGGCCTCGCCGAACGACAGCGAACTGCCCAGCCATTGGTCTTCCCGAAACGGCCCGGGTTGCAACAGGCGGACGACGAGGTTCGGGCGATACCGGCGGGCGTCCTGAGGCACAGCCGACAGCCGCGCGATCTCCTCGACGGTGTCAGAAGCAATCACCGAGATGCTCGCATCGTCGAAGATCCCGTCCTTCAATTGACCCATCTGTACTGGCGCGCCAAAGCGTCGGGCAACGTCTTGCGCGAGATCGTCACCGCTAATCGGCAGGACCGCGCCGCCGGGCAGACGGACGTGAGTCGGCAGGTCTCCACCCTCTGGGCGTTGCGGAGTGAAGAGCAGCAGTTCGGCCAGCTTGCCGGCCGTGAGCCACGGGAACGGACTCCGATCTTCGAGCCGGCGAAAAGCAAAACGGCGGTCGCCCTCGACGCCATGCCAGCCCAGCTGTGCCGTGTCCAGCGCTTCGCCGCGCATCGACTTTACGGGGTACCGAAATATGGCCTCGACATGTCCAATCGCTGTTTTCACGCCCATCGCGAGGCAGTTGCACTCGCCCTCCGGTTGCGATAATATCCTTAAATCCGGATTGACGGATATTGTCTTTCGCTTGATGACAACCGCACCCATCCTCGACCACATGGCCGCGCTGGCCGACCCGCTCCGTTGCCGGATGCTATTGCCGCTCGAGCGGCATGAGCTGACGGTCAACGAGATCTGCTCGGTCCTCCAGTTGCCGCAGTCCACGGTCAGCCGACATTTGAAGACGTTGGCGGACGACGGGTGGGTGTCGTCGAGGCGCGATGGCACGAGCCGCTTCTACGCGATGGTGGTCGCCGACCTCGATCCGGGCGCGCAGCGGCTGTGGCCGCTGATCCGCGAGCAGATCGCCGGCACCAACGGCGCGGAGCAGGACGAGCGGCGGTTGAAGAGCGTGCTCGCCAGGCGGCGGTCGAAGTCCGAGGAATTCTTCGCGTCGGCGTCAGGTCAGTGGGATCACCTGCGCGCCGAGATGTTCGGCGATCGTTTTCAGCTCCATGCCTTGCTGGCGCTGCTGGAACCGTCGCTGACGATCGGCGATCTGGGCTGCGGCACCGGGCAGGTGAGCGAGCTTCTCGCCCCGCACGTCGCGAAAGTCGTGGCCGTCGACGGCTCGACCGACATGGTGCAGGCGGCGCGAAAGCGCCTCAAGGGACTGCATCAGGTTGACGTCCGTCGAGGCGACATGGAAGCCTTGCCGATCGACGCCGCACAGCTCGACGTGGCGGTGACCGCGCTGGTACTGCATCACGTTCCCGATCCGGCGCGCGCCCTGACCGAGATGCACCGCGTCATCAAGCCCGGCGGCCGCGTGTTGATCGTCGACATGCTGCCGCACGATCGCGTCGAGTACCAGCAGCAAATGGGCCACGTGTGGCTCGGCTTTTCAGAGAAGACGATCAAGAAATTGCTCGAAGGCGCCGGCTTCGAAGGCGTCGTGATCACCCCGTTGCCCGCGGACGAAGCCGCCAAGGGACCAAGCCTGTTCGCGGCGGTCGCCCGCCGCGCGTGAAGTTGACAGTTACCGATTAACAGTTTCCAGGAGCACACAATGGCAACCGCAGTGAATGAAGCGCACGCGTTCGACCTCGCGAAGAAAGCCAATCGCGAACCCTTCAAGGTGAAGGACCTCGGCCTCGCCGAGTTCGGCCGCAACGAGATCCGTCTCGCCGAACACGAAATGCCGGGCCTGATGGCGCTGCGCACGCGCTACGCGGGCAAGAAGCCGCTGGCCGGCGCGAAGATCATGGGCTCGCTGCACATGACCGTGCAGACCGCGGTGTTGATCGAAACGCTGACCGAGCTGGGCGCCGACGTGCGCTGGGTGAGCTGCAACATCTTCTCGACGCAGGATTCCGCCGCCGCGGCGGTCGTCGTCGGCCGTCCCGAGACCGGTGGCACGGTCGCCAATCCGCGTGGCACCCCGGTGTTCGCGTGGAAGGGCGAGACGCTGCCGGAATACTGGTGGTGCACGGTGGAAGCGCTGGTGTGGCCGGACAACAGCGGCCCGACGATGATCCTCGACGATGGTGGCGATGCGACGTTGTTCGTGCACAAGGCGCTCGAGTACGAGAAGGCCGGCGCCGTGCCGTCGTTCAACCCCGAGACCGAGCCCGAGGAATGGGGCGTCATCCTCGACACGCTGCGCAAGGAGCTGAAGAGCAAGCCCGGCCTGTGGTCGAAGATCGCCAAGGGCATCAAGGGCGTCAGCGAAGAGACGACCACGGGCGTGCATCGCCTGTATGAAATGACCGCGGCCAACACGCTGCTGTTCCCGGCGATCAACGTCAACGACTCGGCGACCAAGAGCAAGTTCGACAACCTGTATGGCTGCCGCCACTCGCTGATCGACGGCCTCAACCGCGCCAGCGACGTGATGCTGTCGGCGAAGGTCGCGGTGGTGTTTGGCTACGGCGACGTCGGCAAGGGCTGCGCTCAGGCGCTCAAGGGCCAGGGCTGCCGCGTGATTGTCACGGAAATCGATCCGATCTGCGCGCTGCAGGCCGCGATGGAAGGCTACCAGGTCACGACCGTTGAGGACGTGATCGAGACCGCGGACATCTTCATCACCGCGACGGGCAACAAGAACATCATCACCGTCGACATGATGAAGCGCATGAAGGACAAGGCGATCATCGGCAACATCGGCCACTTCGACAACGAGATCGACATGGCCGGCCTCGCGAAGAGCGGCGCCAAGCGCGTCCAGGTAAAGCCCCAGTACGACGAGTGGGTGTTCAATTCCGGCGCGAAGGGCGAGAAGAGCATCCTGGTGCTGGCGGAAGGCCGCTTGCTGAACCTCGGTTGCGCGACCGGTCATCCGTCGTTCGTGATGTCCTCCTCGTTCACCAACCAGGTGCTGGCGCAGCTCGACCTGCACTTCAACATGACGGGCCAGCCGACGCTGTCGGGCACGCAGTACGACGCCAACCGCGTCTACATCCTGCCGAAGAAGCTGGACGAAGAAGTCGCCCGCCTGCACCTCGGCAAGCTCGGTGTGAAGCTGACGACGCTGTCGAAAGAGCAGGCCGATTACATCGGGGTGCCCGTCGAGGGCCCCTACAAGTCGGCGCACTACCGGTACTAAGCAGGTAGTCAGGCCGTCAGGCCGTCAGGCCGTCAGGGGCGCGAGGACACACCGTCTTCGCGCCCTTTTCTTTTTGGGCAGAGCGGGCGCGGCCGGGAATAATGTCGGTTAATGAGCGAAGCAGACTTCGAAGGCACGCTCGTGCTCGAGCAACTGGCGCGGGTCAACAAGGTGGACGAATTTCTCGACGCTATCGACTCCGACGATGAGCGAAGCGCAGTGCGTCTGCTCAAGAGGGCCGGCGTAGACACCGCAACCATCAACATCGTCCTGAAGAAGATGCGTCAGGCTGACGGCAGGCACTGACCACTCAAACGTCGCCTGCCTGGCATCAACCTGCACGCGCTCGAATGATGTGATGATAGGTGCATGTTGCGACTCACCATTCCTGTTATTGCCGCGCTGGCGCTGATTTCCGCGGCGTGCGGCGGTTCACAAGATTCGAATGCCGCGGAGGGCGCCGGCACCGTAGCACCGGCCTCGGCGGCGCCGAAGAGCCGCGACGCGTGCGCGCTGATCACCGCCGACGAGGTCGAGAAGATTCTCGGAAGCC
>DATMJU010000733.1:0-43607 GCA_035553795.1 Vicinamibacterales bacterium | reverse complement strand
TTGAGCCGCGTCAACTCGTTCGCGAGCTCCGCGGCGCCGGTGGAGAACGATTCCAGCTCCGCGGTGCGGACGCGGACGGCGGTTGCGCCCAGCCCCGCCACGACGAGGGCCGAGACCACCGCGACCGTCAGCTGGCCGCTGACCTTCGCCATCATCAGCGCCAGGCCCGCCCGGAGCTCCGGCCCCCAGACGGTCGCCAGCAGCGCGATCATGCCGAGCGGCTGCCCGATGAGCAGCAGCCACCCGGCGGACGTCGGCAGCGCGTCGGCGGTCGATCCGAAGCAGACCTCCCGCGTGCGAAGGAACCATTCCGGCGCGGCGGAGCCGACGGGCCACAGCGCCAGCGCCCACCACGAGGCGGTGATGGCAATGATGGCAGCCAGGGCGGCGACTGCGGCCCGGCCGCGTGCGGGGCCGCTCATCCGATCCTCCACAGGAACGACAGGATCTTCCAGTTCACGAAGAAGTAGACGACGAACGCCGCGAGGAACACGAAGACGAGCACGAGCGTGCCCGGCACGGGCCCCGCGATGCCGCGTGAGGCGTCGTGCAGCTTCGCGTTCCGCGCGTCGACGTCGGGCGCGTGGACCGGCGGGTGCGTCAGCCCGGGGGGCACCCCCGGCGAATGCACGCCTTTCGTGATTTCACCGAGCGGCTCGCCGAAGAACACGGACTTCACCGCAATGGCAATGAAGGCGAAGGCTCCCGTTGCCGCGAGGAGGCCGCCGAGCGCGACCACCGCCAGCACGAGATCGACGACGGGGTTGAACTGCACCTCGTGCATCGCCTGGCTGAACGAGATGTCCCAGTGCCGCCGCGGCACGCCGAAGCTGCCGGCGAAGGTCATCGAGAGGGAGAAGATCAGCATTCCGCCGGCGAACAGGTACGGCTGGATCTGCGCGAGCTTCCAGAACGCCACCTTGCGCTGGAAGATCAGCGGGATCAGGTAGTAGGTCGCCCCCATGAACGCCATGGCGGTGCCGCTCACCACCGTCGCGTGGAAGTGGCCGGGCACCCGCAGCGTGTTGTGCACGATGATGTTGATCTGCTCGGTGCCGATCGTCACGCCGGTGATGCCGCCCACGAACCCGAACACGACGACCGAGAACACGAGCGAGCTGAAGCCCGGGTCGCCCCATGGCGCCCGGCGCAGCCAGTCGAACATGCCGCTGGTGAAGCCCCGGAGCCGCATGCCGAGCTCCATGCCGGCCGGCACGGTGAACCCGTGGATCATCGACGCGAGCACCGCCATGTACATGAAGTAGCTCGTGTTGACGACCTTCCACGCGGGACCCATCCCGGGATCCACCAGGAGGTGGTGCGCCGAGGCCATCGAGATGAAGAGCACGTAGAGCACGAACGCGCCGCGGCTGATCTTCTCGTTCAGCACGACCGAGCCGATCGTGAGCGCGCCGAGCATGTACCAGATGGCGACCATCGCGGCGACGTTGATCTGCTGCGACGAGTGGCCGAGACCCCACCACACCATCCGGTAGATCTGCGGGTCCACTTCCATCAGCCCGAGCGACCAGAGGTAGGTCGGGATGTAGATGGCCGCGCCGTGCAGGAGCGTGATCACCGCGATGATCGCGGCGGTCACGGCGCCGTAGACCACCAGCGGCACGGAGCCCTCGTAGGTGCGTTCCCGCTTCGCGACGACGAGGTTCGCGAAGAAGATGCCGACGGTCACGAGGGTGCCGACGGCGAAGAGGATCACGCCGAGGTAGAACATCGGATCGGCGCGCAGGGGCACGTACGACGTGAAGAGGACGTCCGCCTTGCCTGCCCACATCATCCACTCGACCATGAGCGCGCCGAGCAGCATCAGGCCGAAGGCCGCCCACGATGTCTTCGGCGCGCTGTTCCGCGCGTTCAGCAGCACGGTGCTCGCGAAGAAGAGCACGGCCATCTCGAAGAAGATGATGAAGAAGATCAGCATGCTCATGCCGTGCACGCCGAGCAGGCGGTAGTACCACACGGCTGGCAGGAGATGGACCGCCTGCCAGCGGGTCAGCACGAGCAGGACGGCCGCGACGGCGCCGATGAGCAGCGCCACCACGGCCGTGACGGCATGGACCTTGATCAGCAGCTCGGCGCCGAGGTCGATGCGGCGGCCGGTCGCCGGACAGGTGCGGAAGGCTGCGCCGCCGGCGGGCTGCGCCGCAACGCCGGTGCGGGGAACGGTGACGGACGTGGTCATCGAACGGCTCCTTGTGCGATATGGGTCGGGCCGTCCTCGACGATCACCCGTCCGACCATCACGTGGTGGCCGATGCCGCAGAACTCGTTGCAGATGATGCGGAAGTCACCCGAGGCGTTCGGCGTGACCCGCAGCCCGTAGTCGTATCCCGGCACGACCTGGAAGTTGACGTTGATCGGGTAGAGCGAGAAGCCGTGGTTCACGTCGAGCGCCGACAGGTGCAGCGTGTACTCGACGTCCTTCTGCAGCCTGAGAATCGGAAACCACTGGTAGGCCGTGGCGGCCAGGTAGACGTCCGCGCCAGGCGGCGGGCTGACGATCGGCATCCCGCGATCCTCGCCGGTCTTGTACTGCTCGATGAACTCGGCGACGCGCGCCCCGTACGCCTGCGGCGTCGTGCGGCTGCGGATGCCCGAGGGGTTCTGTCCGCCCTTCCAGTGCCACAGCGGCATCATGGCGAACAGCACGAGGCACCAGACGAACGCGATGGCGACCCAGACCTTCTCGGTGCGGTGCGCGGGCGTCCACCAGACGCCCTTCGGCGAATCGAGCCCGGTGTGTGTGTCGATGTGCATGGTCGGACCTCAGGGCAGCGGCGCCTCGGGGAGCGTCAGGATCTCCCAGAGGCCCCAGCCGGTGTACAGCACGAGCATCACGAGGAGGCCCGCGCCGAGCAGCAGGAACACGTTGTCGAACAGACGCTGGCCGAGGGGGATGGCCTCGCCCGATTCCGCGTGGCGAGATGAATGATTCATGGCACTCCTGCGCAGCAGATGTGGCGTTGTGGCGTGAACGGCCCGGAGCATAAGGCACCAGCCGGCCTGCCTCGTATGACGCGCGTCATATGGCGGCGCCGCCCGAGCGGGGAAGATCCGCTGCAGGGGCACGGAGGGTGCCTCCCGCCCTTGCCGGCGCTGCCAGAAGGGTGTTCCTCAGGAGGAGACGCTGCCCCGTTCAGCCCCCCGGCGCCACGCGGCCGAGTGCGATGCACCGCCGGCAGGCCGCGGCCAGCCGCTGGAGGCGCCGCCTCGAACCGTTCAGCCGCCCACCCGGGTGAGACGGGTCGAGCGCACCGCGCTCGTGGTCCTCACATGGGCGGATGCGATCTGCAATCGGCTGTATGGCTCGCGCTTCAACCCGCTCTACCAGAGCGGCACCATCGTCGTGGCCCTGTATCTGGTGCTGCTGGTGACCGGCCTCTGGCTGACGCTCTTCTACCGCGTGGGCTCGCCGTGGGAGTCGGTGGCCCGGATCACGGCCGACCCGTGGACGGGCAACTGGGTCCGCACGCTGCACCGGTACGCGAGCGATCTTGCCGTCCTTGCCACGCTGGTGCACGCCTTCCGGATGTTCGCGCAGGGACGCAGCTGGGGGGCGCGGACGCTCGCCTGGGTCAGCGGTGCGATCCTCCTCCTCCTGGTCTTCGTCTGCGGCTGGACCGGCTACGTGATGGTGTGGGACACGTTCGGGCAGTACCTCGCGCGCGAGGGAGCCCGCATGATCGACACGCTGCCCGTGCTGTCGGAGCCGACGAGCCGGGCGTTCACGGGGGAGGAGCCGCTTCCGGCCGCGTTCTTCTTCCTGAACCTGTTTGCGCACATCGCGGTGCCGCTCGGGATGGGGGTCGTGTTCTGGCTGCACATCAAGCGCCTCGCACGCCCGGCGATGCTGCCGTCGCGTCCGGTGACCTGGACGGTGGTGCTCGGGCTCCTCGCGCTGGCGATCGTGCGGCCGCTCGAGATGCTGCCGAAGGGGGATCCGTTCGTCCTCCCCGGCGACGTGCCTGCGGACCTGTTCTTTGCCTTCTGGATCCCGATCGTGCGCGCGACCGGCGGGGGCACGGCGCTGCTCATTGCCGTCTCGGCGGGGCTCGCCATCGTCGCGGTGCCGTTCTTCACGGCGCGGCAGGGCGGAGCGGCCTCCCCGCCATCGGCCGTGGACGAGGAGATCTGCGTCGGGTGCGTGCAGTGCTCACTGGACTGTCCCTATGGCGCGATCACGATGGTCGAGCGTGCGAGCCACCGCTCGGAGCTGGTCGCGCGCGTCGATCCGTCTCTCTGCGTGAGCTGCGGTATCTGTGCCGGGTCGTGCCCGCCGATGGGTGTCGGACCGCCGGGGCGCACAGGGCGCGACCAGCTCAGTGGGGTGCGGGCGTTTCTCGCGAGCGCGCCCTCCCGCCGCGCGGCGATCGTCGCGATCTGCTGCGAGCGCGGCGCCGGCCGCTTTGCGGCGGATCTCGCCGCGACCGGTGTCGCTCCCCTGCCGATCCCGTGTGCCGGCAACATGCACACGTCCGTGATCGAACATCTGCTCCGCGGCGGCGTAGAGGGGGTGCTGGTGCTCACGTGCCAGCCGCGCGACTGCTGGAGTCGCGAGGGCGCGCGCTGGCTGAACGAACGCGTGTACCACGCACGAGAAGCAGAGCTCCAGCCGCGGGTGGATCGCGCACGTGTCCGCATCGTCAGTGCAAGTGCGGGTGAACGGCCGGCCGCCCTCGAGGCGGTCCGTGCCTTCACCGCCGACATCCGCCGCCTCGGCCCCTCCCGGTCCCGTGCCGACCGGCTTCAGGAGGTCGCGTGCGAACGCGTACGGCAGGAATGAGGTTGCTGACGCGCGCGGCGGGAGCTGGCGCGGCCGCGGCGGTGGCACTCGGCCTGGCGTGTGCATCCAGCGCCCCGATGACCGCCAATCCCTCCCCGGACGCGATGCTGCGCCTGGCGTGGAGTGCCCGGCCCGAGCGCATCGAACGGTGCCGCCGCCAGACCGAAGAGGAACTGGCGGCGCTGCCGCGTCACATGCGGCAGGAGGTGGTCTGCGCGGGCACGACCGCGGAGTACCGGCTGCAGGTCAGGCTGGACGGCGAGGTCGTCGCCGACCAGATCGTGCACGGCGGCGGGCTCCGGCGCGACCGCCGGGTGTACGTGTTCCGTGAAGTGGTGGTTACGCCAGGCGACAGGGCGGTGGACGTACGGTTCGAGCGCCTCGATCCGGATGTCGCGCCGGGCGCTCCGGGATCCGAGAACGCGCCCCCCTCAGGCACGCACCCGGCGGCCGCTTCCGACCCCACGCTCGGCGACGTGCTTCCTCGTGTGCCTGCCGCCGCCGGAGGGGAGGGCGTTCCGCCGCGCCTTGCCCTGCAGCGCCGCCTGCGGTTCGTCCCCCGCGAAGTCACGCTCGTGACGTTCGATCCCGAGCGGCGGGAACTGATCGCCGTGCAGCACGACAACGGACGTCGGTGAGATCCGCGCGGACGCGCGCCACCCGCAGCCGAGGACCCTGCCGCCGCCTTCGGCTCAGATCCGGGACGCCACCGCAACCGCCGCCCAGACGATCAGCACGATCAGCAGTGCGCCCCCGGCCGCCATCGTCGTTCGGGCGCGGCGGGAGTAGGGCTTCAGGTACGTGCATTCGCTCGAGAGCATCAGCGCTGCGGGGAACGCGGCATAGAGCAGGCCCTCCGACAGCGCGTTGGGCCCCCAGGCCGTCCTGAGCGCGATGCCGAGGGTTGTCAGCGCGATGGAACCGCCGATCATCCAGCCGGCGCTCCTCCACTGGTCGCGGACCGTCACGCCTGCTGGAGCGCACCGGAACATTCGTGTCGTCATGGCCATTCCTTTCTCGGGTGGGGGGACGCTCGCTGGCGTCCACTGAGGGTTGAAGCGTGCGTCGATCGCGCCGGCGACGAGGTCGATCGCGGCGCGAAGGGTGAGCGGCCCCTGCTCGAGGAGTGCCGCCATCTCGCCGCCATAGCGGCGGCGCCAGTCGGTCGGATACAGGCGGATGAGCGCTGCGCGAAGCCAGGACATGTCAGGCGGCAGCCAGCCGGCGCCGTGCGACACGCGCCACGGCCTCGATGCTTGCCAGCCGGGCGCGCAGCGCGCGCTCGCCCAGCATCGTGAGGCGGTAGGGATTCCGGCGGTCCTCCGATGCGAGCGGCTCGATGAGCCCGCGCGCCTCGAGACGCGTGAGCGCGCCGTACAGCGTGCCTGGACCCATCCGCACGCCCGCCATTTCGGCGATGTCTTCGGTCATGGCGTACCCGTGCTTTGGACCGTCGGCGAGGCTGACGAGCACCAGGAGCGCAGGTTCGGCGAAGCGCCCGAAGTCGTCGAGTTCCTGCTGCTGTTCGGAAGAGAGTCGTGGCATCACTTGCTCCGTGAGGCGTAATACTACGTATAACGTAGTAACGTGTCAAGACGCCGCAATACCGGCCCCGGCCTTGCGGCGGCGCACACGTTGGTAGACTGCGGTGCGTGGGCGACAGCGACCTCGCGCAGGCGTGGCTGACGGCGCTCGACGAGCGCCACCTCGCGGACCTGACGCAGCCGGAAGTGACGCGCGCGCTGCGCGCGCTGTCGTCGTGCTACGTCGAGCGGCGCGAGAAGCTCGCGCGCGGGGGGGCGCTCGACGGTGCCGGCAAGCGCGCCGCCTTCGCGTTGTTCTACGGGCCACAGCACTTCTTCGTCGCGCGCGAGATCTGGCGCGCGCTGGCGGCGTCGGCCGGGAGGGCGCCGCGCACCATCCTCGATCTCGGCTGCGGTACCGGCACCGCCGGCGCCGCGATCGCCCTCGACACCGGCGCCGCGGTCGAAGGGCACGACCTGAACCCATGGGCAGTCGCGGAAGCGAACTGGACGTATCGCGCGCTCCGCCTCCGCGGGCGCGCGATCGTGTCGAACATCCGCAACACCGCAATCAACCCGGCGACCGATCGGCTCGTGCTCGCCGCGTACTCGGTCAACGAACTGCCGGAGGACGTCCGCGCGGCGCTGCTCCGGAAGCTGGCCGACGCGCACCGCCGCGGCGCCGCGGTGCTCGTGATCGAGCCGATCGGGCGCCGCGTGAATCTCTGGTGGAGCGAGTGGAGAACGGCGGTTACCGCCGCGGGCGGGCGCGAGGACGAGTGGCGCTTCCGCGTGCCGCTGCCCCCGCGCCAGCGGCTGCTGGCGAAGGGGGCAGGGCTCGACGTGCAGGAGTTGACGGCGAAGACGTTGTTCATGCCCGGCGTGCGGTTGAAGGCCGGCTGAAGCCGGCCTCTACCGGGCCGCGACTACCGGACCCCTGCTACCGGGCGTCCTCCAGCAATACCGCACACTCCTCCACACCGTGCCCCTTGACGGCAGTGACCTCGAAGAGGAGCCGCTCGTAGCGCACCGAATCTCCCACCCTCGGCACTCGGCCGAGCAGCGTGAGCACGAGCCCGCTGACGCTGTCGACCTCCTCGTGCTCGACGTCCAGGTTGAACTGCTGGCCCACCTCGTCGACGCGCATCGTTCCCGGCACGCGCAGGCGGCCCTGCGCATCCCGGTAGAACGGCGGCGTATCCGTCGGGCTCTCGCCGATCTCTCCGACGACCTCCTCGAAGAGATCTTCGAGCGTGACGATGCCGGCCGTGCCGCCGTGCTCGTCGAGCACGATCACCATCTGCGTCTCCTCGCGCCGCATCGTCTCGAGCACGTCGTCGAGCTCCGCCGTGACCGGCATGAGCGGCAGCGGCCGCGCGTGCGAGGCGGCGATGGTCTCGTCGCGCAGCAGCAGGCCCAGCAGGTCCTTGATGTGAATCATGCCGATGATGTGATCGAGGTCCTTCTCGTAGACGGGGTAGCGGGTGTGCGGCGCGGTGCCGAGCATCTCCCGGATCTCCGCGGGTGACGTGCCGACCTCGATGCCGATGATGCGGACGCGGGGCACCATCACCTGTTCGGCCGTGAGGTCGCCGAACTCGAACAGCTCCTGGAGCATGCGGCTCGCGTCGCGGCGGAGCGCGCCCCGCATCTCGCTCTCCTGCACGATCAACTGGAGCTCCTCGGGGGTGTAGTACTGCTCGGCGTGCTGCGCCTGCCGGCGTATGCCCATCGCTCTCATGATCAGCGTGCCGAGGCCGTTGAGGCCGGCAACGAGCGGGAAGAGCAGCGTCTTCGTCCACAGCATCGCCGGCGTGATCCAGAGCACGATCGTCTCGGCGCGCTGGAGGGCGAGCGACTTCGGCACCATCTCCCCGAGGACGATGTGGAAGTAGGTCAGCACCGACACGGCGAGCACGCTCGCGAACGTGTGGGAGGCGAGCCAGGCAGGGCCGCCGGTGCCGCCGAGCAGGCGATACAGCGCTTCGGCGAGAACGTGCTCGCCGTACATGCCGAGACCGAGGCTCGCCAGCGTGATCCCGAGCTGCGCCGTCGCGATGTAACGGTCCTGCTGACGCGTATCGCGCAGCACGCCGAGGACCGCCCGCGCGAGCCGGTGTCCGGACGCGGCGCGCCGTTCGATCGCGGCCTTCGGCGCTCCGACAATGGCGAACTCGGCGGCGACGAACAGGCCGTTGAGCAGGATGAGCGCGGTGATGATCAGGAGCGCCGTCATCGCCGGTCCTGCGGCCGGCGCCGGCGCCGGGTGCCCTTGAACTCGTCGGCGACGTCCCCCAGGAGCTCGGCGACAACGTCCTCGAGCGTCACGAGCCCGACGACCAGCCCGTGAGCGTTCTCGACGAAGGCCTGGTGGCTGCGCTGCTCGCGGAGGAATCCGAGCAGGCGGTCGGCCGGCATGTCGGCGCGCACCCGCACGAGCGGGCGAAGGAGCGAGGAGGCGTTCAGCCGGCCGCGCCCCACGAACGCCGTCACGACGTCCTTCGTGTGGAGGACGCCCACCAGGTTGAGCGGCGTGCCGTCGTACACCGGCAGCCGGCTGTACGGGCTCGCCGCCACGAGGCGCAGGACTTCCGGATACGGCGTGGCGACGTCCAGCGCCGACAGGCGCTCCCTCGGCACCATCAACTGACCCGCCGTGCGGCCGCCCAGGCGCAGCGCGCGCTGGAGCCGGACCTGTTCCTCGGCTTCGAGCAGCCCGCCATCACGGCTCTCGGCGATCAGCAGGTCGATCTCGTCGGGCGAGTGGACGTGGCGATGCCCGGTCACGTCGATGCCCAGCGCGCGCATCAGCAGCATGCCGCTTCCGTTCAGCACGTCGACGGCCCATTTGGAGACGCGCATGGACCACTGCATCGGCAGCACGGTCAGCAGCGCCGTCCGGGTGGGGTACTGGAGGGCGATCGACTTCGGCACGAGCTCGCCGAGCACCATCTGCGCGGCCGTCAGCACGAGGAGGAGCACGACGGCGGTCGTCGAGTACGCCGCCAGCGGATCCATGCCCGTCCACGCGGTCACCCAGGGGCTGACGCGCGGCGCGATGGCTGCCTGCCCGTACGCGCCGAGCACGAGGCTCGAGAGCGTGATCCCGACCTGCGAAACGGCGATGTAGCGATCGAGCGCCTGCGCGTCGTCGACCACGGGGAGCATCCGCCTGGCGAGGGCGTTGCCATCGTCTGCGAGACGCCGCAGGCGGCTCCTGCGCGCCCCTACCGCTGCGAATTCGCCCGCGACGTACAGCGCGTTCAGCAGGATCAGGAACAGCACGATCGCCAGGGCGACGAGCATTCCCGAAAATCGTACAGCAAAACGCCGAACCGCCTTCGGCAGGGCGACGGCACCGCGGCAGCGCCGATTGGCAAGCGCCGACCGAATCTCTTAGCATCGTGGATATGACTCGCCTGATTGCCGTGGCTGGGCTGGCGTGCGTCGTTTCCGTCGCCGCGCCATCGACGTACATGCCCGCAGCGCAGGAGAAGACGCTGCCGCTCGACCAGATCAAGCTGCCGCCCGGGTTCTCCATCGCGGTGTACTCGGCCGATGTGCCGAACGCCCGCCAGATGGCGCTCGGCGACAAGGGCACCCTTTTCGTGGGGAGCCGCAATGCGCGCCGCGTCTATGCCGTCGTCGACGCCGACGGAGACCAGAAGGCCGATCGCGTCCACGTGATCGCCACCGGGCTGAACATGCCGAGCGGCATCGCCTTCAGGAACGGCTCACTGTACGTCGCCGAAGTGAGCCGCGTGATCCGCTACGACGACATCGAGGCAAAGCTCGAGTCGCCGCCCGAGCCGGTGGTGGTCAACGACCAGTTCCCCACCGAGCGTGCGCACGGGTGGAAGTACCTCGGGTTCGGCCCCGACGGGTGGCTGTACGTGCCGGTCGGCGCTCCCTGCAACATCTGCGAGCGCCCCGACGACGAGCGGTTCGCGACGATCACGCGAATGAAGCCGGACGGCAGCGGCCTCGAGATTTTTGCCCGCGGCATCCGCAACACGGTGGGGTTCGACTGGCATCCCCGGACGCGCGAGCTGTGGATCGCCGACAACGGCCGCGACATGATGGGCGACGACGTGCCGCCCGACGAGCTCCTGCGGGCGCACAAGCCGGGCCTGCACTTCGGCTTCCCGTACTGTCACGGCGACGACATTCCGGATCCCGAGTTCGGCAGCAAGCGCAAGTGCAGCGAGTTCGAGCGCCCGGCGCTGAACCTCGGCGCGCACGTGGCGGCGATCGGCATGAAGTTCTACACGGGCCGGATGTTCCCCGAGGAATATCGCAACCAGATCTTCGTGGCGGAGCACGGATCGTGGAACCGGTCGCAGCCGCAGGGATACCGCGTGATGCTGATCAAGCTCGACGGCAACAAGCCGGTGAGCTACACCCCATTCGCCGAGGGGTGGCTGCGGGGCATCCGGCAGTCGAGCCCCCGCGGGGCCGTCGGCGATGCCTGGGGGCGTCCGGCCGACGTGTTCGTCATGCCCGACGGCGCCCTGCTCGTGTCCGACGACGAGGCCGGCGTGATCTACCGTGTCAGCTACAAGGGGTGACGTGCCCGGGCGGGCGGTGCGGATGCGCGAAAACAGCGCGTGAAACTGGCGGTGAGGGAGGGATTCGAACCCTCGGTAGGACTTTAAAGGCCCTACAACGGTTTAGCAAACCGCCGCCTTCGGCCACTCGGCCACCTCACCGTGCGTGGATTTCGTAAGAATTTTGCGTTTTCTCGCCGCCGCCGAAGGCCAAGGATGGGCCAGTGTGCCCGCCAGTGTGCCCAAGTCGACGAGCAGCGTCCCGCAGATCTCCGTCGCTCACGACATTATAGCGATCAAAAACGCTGCGGGTCTTGTGGCCGCTCAATTTCATGGCCACCCGCTCCGGAATCCCGGCCCGCACCATGTTCCGGATGGCAGTGCGCCTGAAGTCGTGCGGGATGCTGCCGGGGCAGCCGGCGGCCATCCGCGCCGTTCGCCAGGCGTGGTAGAAGCCGTGCTCCGAGATCCCCTTCCCCGCCCAGTGCCCGAAGGCCCCTGCCTTGGTCGTGTCGCGATGGAAGAAGACGTGCTGGACGATCATCTTCTTCTGGCGCTGGATGTCGTCCGCCGCGGCGCGCTGCTCTTTCAGGAGCTGATGCAGTTCGGGAGTCAGGTAGAACACCCGCCCCTCTCGGTTCTTAGTCGTGCCCGGGTCGAGCCGGACCTCCCCAACGTTGAGATCGACCTGCCTCCACCGGAGCGGCAACACCTCGCTGTTGATTCGCCATCCCGTGACGTACGCGAACGTCACCACCGGCCGCATGCCCGCGGGGAGATGGGAGAGCACGGCTTCGTACTGCTCACGCTCAAAGAAGCCGACGCGGACGTTGTCCTCTCGCAGCATGGCGAAGTGCGGCTTGTGGTGCAGTTTCCCCGCCTCGATCGCCAGGCTGAACATCCGCTTGAGGACGGTCAGCTCGCGATTGATCTCACCAGCTGACACAGGCCTTCGGAGCTCCGGCAGATCCTGCGAGGTGCCATTGCGATGTCTGACCCGCCGCGCTGGCCGGGCCAGGTACGTGTCGGCCATGCGCTTCGCGATGTACGCACGGATGTCGCTCGCCGTGATCGACGACAGCCGTCTGTTCCCGAAGAACGGCGCGAGGTGCTTGTTGATCCGCCGCTTGGCATCGACGTACGTCCGCTTGCGGTTCGCCTTGTAGTCGTTGAGCATGTCCTCGGCGGCGTTGCGGAAGGTGACGAGGCCGACCTTGGGATCGATCGGGATACCGCGCTCGACGTCACCCTCGCGCGCACGCAGCATACGGCGTGCGACGACTTCGTTCTTCGTGCCTGTGCTCTCTCGAACAGGCCGACCGTGCTGGTAGTACTTGATCCAGAGGTACGGCGACCGCTTCCGTGAATACACGGTTCCCATACAGAGTTCCTCCTTTCGGTTGTGGCTGGATTCCGCTTGGCAGGGCCAACTCGGCGCGTGCTCCGCGCCGGCAGGCCAGTGGTGAGTAATGGCCATCTTACCCCTAAAGCGGCCGGTGGCTCCCGACCGACGTTCGCTGAATGAAGCAGCTACCGAAGTCGCCCCTGCTGCTCACTTCACCTCGCGCATATCGGGCGCTACCAAGGGCTTCAAAGTGGCCCGAGAGCGGTGCCGAAAGGGGTGGACCGGAATTGCCTTGACACCACGGATGAGCTGCGGCACGTTGGACCGCGCCAATGTCGACCGTCACCATGACTCGGACCCCGCACAAATGCATCGCGACCGTCGCCAATGCAATTCGCTCGGGATCTGAGCGCCGATATTCAAGAGTGAACCGAATTGCGCTCGCCGAAGCCGTGTCGGCGTTTCACTCCCGCACCGGCCTGGCTCCGGCGCGCTTCGACATGCAGCTTGAAGCCATTCGGGGCGGCGCGACCATCGTACGCCTGGCGCACCAACCGAACTTTCTGCCCTACGACAACCTCCTTCTGCAGCTACGGTATTTACATCACCTACAGCAGACCCTTCTCGCCTTGGGCGAGCACGTCGTCAGTATCGTATTTCTGGTCGATCACGATGTTGCGACTAATCGCCGGTTTCGCATTTCACAAGTATTTGATCCCTCCGACAAGGCGCTTCTCAGACGCATCCGCTATCCCGTGGCCGAGCCCCATAAGCAGATAAACGCGCAGCCCGTCCCCTCCCAGCGATACTTCACAGAGCTTGCAGAATTGATCGAATCGCTGTCCCGGCTGCTTCAGCAGGACGGTTCGCGCCCACCACGGCCCCTAAGCGATATCGCAGCAGACCTAGGTCCGCCCGTGCAACCCACGTTAGGTACCACCGAGGTCACCGCCTACGCATGGATGCGCGTTGCCTACGTTCACGGCTTTGCTCCCAATGTGCTGTTCGTGCCTTTGTCCGCACTACATGGCCATCTCCGGCCTGTATACGTGGACCTCAGTCGACAACTTGGACCTGATCCCAAGGGGTTCGAATACTACTGGACCGTTTGCCCCTCGTGTCAAGGCCGCGAACGTATACGCAGGAACACCGACTGCGTCGATGCTGACTGCACGAACTGCGGGCTTGTCCGTCAGCGAGACCCTCTCACGGACGAGTCCATACGAATCATTCCGCGCGTGGCGTTGGACATTCTTGCGGACTACGTAGGACTCGACGTTGCCGGAGGAACTTCCTATGGCTCCGGAGCGCCATATCTTTCCGAAAGTGCCCGATTGGCTCAACGCATCGGAATTCCAGTCCCACCCGAAGTGGCCTGGCGGGTAGAGATCCTTCATACGGGCCTTGCTGGCGTCTCTGCGTACCGGCTCCGGGGTGGATCGACGCTGCCCGTGAACTTGCGGGACATCCTTGTGACTGGACGAATGGGTCTTGCGCACTACCTCGCCGTACATCACGAGTTATCGTCTTTGCGCGATGCCTTCGATCTGCACGCGGTCGACTCGCGGATTCCTGATTCGATCGAAATAGACCCACATGCTGCCACACAGCTCAAGTCTTGGCTGCGGTCGTCAATGACACATCGTTCAGAGGCTCGACAATGACGACCATTTGTGTGGGCGTGGATCTCGGCACGTCGGTGGTTAAGGCGACAGCACTAGACGTCAACAGTGGTGAAAGGCACCAGATCGCCTCGGCCTATGGGAGCCGTTCCGCGCAGGCTTCTCCTAGCGGCTGGTCGTCTGTGCTTGAGCGGATACTAACGACACTTTTTGACCAGATCGAGAGCGGCGTTCGCGTCGAAGCGTTGAGCATCACGTCGATGGTCCCGAATGTCGCGCTGCGGACTGAATCTGATGAACCGATCGGAACCCTATTGTTCTGTGATGACGATGCGTACGAACTTGAACTGTCGTTAGATAAGCAACTCAACTCGCCGAAGTGGGCCAATGAGGTGCTCTCTAAGGTCCTGTTGTTGTCCAAGGGGTCGACCACGCCCTTCAGATGGTACAGCACCCACAACTGGCTCGTTCGCGACTTAACCGGTGCCTTCGTAGTCGACACCGTAACGGCCGGTGAATGCGGATCCCTTATCGAGCCCGGCCACGGCTGGAATGGCGCCATCCTGGGGGACTTTGGCATCGACAGATCCAGTCTCCCAGAGATCATGCCACCAGCCACGTTCGCAGGGAGGGTTCGAGCGAGCTACGGAGTACCGCAGCTGAGGGGCGTACCGGTCACTGTTGGATCTTCAGATACCGTGGCCACGGCGCTCGGCGCCGGGCTCGCAAATGAACGTGACGCGTTGCTAGTGTATTACGGCACGTTCAACTCGGCAGCCAGGATCACCCGAACGCGCGACGAGGTTCTATTCGGATTGAGCCCGTTGAATCCCTTCCAGTGGATCCTCTCGGTGCCACGCGCTGGCGAACAGTTGAGTCATCTGGCGGGCCTGATCACTGATGGCGAGAATAGGACCGAACAGTTGGCGTTGTTCGACGCGTTGGCCGCGAGCTCCGAGCCCGGCGCGCGCGGCATTGTCTTCTTGCACTCAGACGACCTGCGCCAGACCACCGTCAGTTCGCGCCCACGCGGCTCAGTCCGATACCTTGAACCTCACCACACAAGAGGCGATCTTGCACGAGCCCTTCTCGAAGGGTTCGCGTATTTGTTGCGCTGGGCTATCGAGACCGAATCGACGACATTCTCAGCGGCACTGGCAGCGGGGGGCGGGGCGAGAAGCAATTTATGGAGGCAAATCGTTTCAGACGTAACCGGCCTAACGCAAGTCTACAGGCCGTCAGCCGATCGTGGGGTAGGAAGTGCCCTCTTGGCAGCCGCAGCCATCGACAAAGGCTTACTCGACAAGCTCACGTCGTTGATTGCTGTGGAGGATCAAGCGTGTGCGCCCGGCGACTCTTCGCGATACGCGGCGCCGTACGCACGCTATCTGGAAACTTGGATCTGAGCGACATGAGGGAGACCGCATTCCCGAAGCAGAGAACCGTCAACGCCTGTCAGATCTGCTCCGTGCCATTTGCATAGACGTAGATTGGTTGCTCCCGATAGCGTCACATCCCTCAGGGACGCGAAGCGGATATCCGCGCCATAGAGAACTGCGTTGGTCAGATCCGCACCGTCAAAACGGGCAGCCACCGCGCGCATCCCTCGCAGGTCCGTCTCCGCGAAAACCACGCCACGAAGGTCGGCCCCGTCAAGGTATCCACTGTCGAGTAATCGCCGACTGCGCAGTTCTTCGATCGCCGCCGAGACCGTCCCTCGATCGCGCGACCGCAATCTACTCAGGAACGTGGCTCTCTCCTCTCGCTCAACGCGCCTTGCTCTAAGCACCTCAAGACTAAGCACTGTCGCCACAGCCCCAAAGAGTCCAGCCGCAATGCTCCCTAAAGAGGAGGCGAAGATCGTCGCCCAGAGAACCTTCGGATCTCTAATACGCTCCGAAATCACCGTCACGCCAAATGCGATAGCGGTAACAATCAATAGCCACACAAGTCCCAAAATGACCCTCGCCCAC
The DNA here is from genome assembly GCA_035553795.1 of Vicinamibacterales bacterium. Taxonomy (GTDB): domain Bacteria; phylum Acidobacteriota; class Vicinamibacteria; order Vicinamibacterales; family UBA2999; genus 12-FULL-67-14b. The sequence goes on along the minus strand of DATMJU010000733.1, from coordinate 27,796 downwards.
CGACGCCAGAGGTATGGTGCGCCCAGCGACGCGCCAAGGGCCAGAATCCAACGTCGAAACGAGGAAGAGAACTTCACGGAACAGCTCCCATCGCTAGAAGGTGTCGTCGTTCCGCGGGCGATAGCCCCTCAGAGCCCGTGATGCGCAGTCCGTGGTACAACAGTGGCGGCCTTAGGCGTGCCTTGCTCGCACCCTGCGGATTCCAAAGCGCAACTTCACCGTCTTCGCTCGCAGTCGCTATCGTGCTTCCATTCGGTGACCAGCGCACGCACCACACCTGTCGTTGGTGCGCCTGCGCAATGGTCCGCGCTTGCTTGCTGTCCACCTCAAGCAACACTACACTTCCGTCGTCGGCCCCCAAGGCGGCCATCTGACCGTCGGGGCTGACGTCGATGCTCCAAATCGCGTTTACCGGCAATTCCGCTACGGGAACGGCTGGCGAGACACTGTCCATCGGCACGCGCCACACTTTGCCTCCAACGCCAGCCGCGATAGCAGCGGTGCCTTTTTCGATCAACCCTACTGCGTATAGCGGTCCGGCGCCCAGCGCGTGACAGCCCCGCTCACTAAGGTCGGGAACAGCGAGCACTCGAATCGTGCCGTCTTCGCTAGAACAGACAATCACGTCTTCTGCGGCAAATACTATCGATGAGATGCGGCCCTCGTTCGTCCGTCTGCGGTTGATGGGTGTGAAATGGACGGCGTCAAGAACAACGATCGTACGATCGTCCGCTCCCGACGCCAGTCTCAGGCCAGATGGCGAGAACGCCACCGAACCGATCCATCCCGTGTGAAGGCGCTCAGCAAATAGCGAGTCGCCGGTCGAGGCATCACTAATGCGCACCTCACCGTCATCGCTCGCGGAGGCGACGCGGTTCGAGCGCCGTTCAACCGCGAGGCTGAACACCTGATCTCGGTGGCCGTCGAAATAGCTTGTCCTGGGAGTGTCGCCGCCGAGGTCGAACTTGACCAGCTTGTGGTCGCCAGTGCCGCATATCAGGACGTCCTCGGAAGCGAAGCCGATCGCGAATACGCGCCGCGCGTAACCAGTACGCCGCCGAAAGCACTTGCCGTCTTCGGTGTGCCAGAATCTTAGCGTCTGATCCTCGCTGCCGCTCGCAAGCACGCGGCCATCATCAAGGAGCGCCATGGACCGAATCCATGAACCATGTCCTTCGTACAGGTCCAGCTGCTTGAGTGAGTTCGCGTCCCACACACGGATAACGGCGTCATTGCCAGCTGAAAACAGCCGCGCTGAGTGCTGGTCGAGCGCGAGGCACCATACACGATGCGAGTGACCGGCCTCCGTCTTCAGGCGGAACTCGTCGTTCGCCTGTCGCTCCCAGGCTCGAACGCGCCCGTCATCGTCGGCGGTAAACAGCGTAGATCCAGCCGCGTCAAAAAGTGCGTCACGTACCCACGCAGTGCCGTTCGTAAAGCGCGACAGCTCTTTGCCACCCTCGACGTCGAAGACTAAAAGATCGCCCGAATCTCCGCCTAGCACAACGACGGAGCGCGCCGTCCCAGGAATCGCTCGGACAACTTTAAGACGAAAGGTCGCGACCATGAGCTTGCGAGCACGGCCGGTATTGAGATCCACTACCCTGATCGACCCGTCAGCGCACGCTGCTACCAGAACGTCGTTGACGACGGCCAGGCCTCGGACTTGAGCGTCGACGTTGAGAAGAGTCGTCACGCTCAAATTGCTCCATCGGACACTGCCTATTGCGCCGTCAACAGCGGCAAAGTACGACACGCCGTCACGTGCAACCGGACTGATCGCCGAAAGCCAATCATCCGCGCATTTGACAACACTCTGTAGTTCGCCATCAGCCGTCCACAACCGCACAAAGCCCTCAAACGTACCGGCTGCTAGAAGCTCCTGGCCGGCGGCTACTCGCGCGACGGCTGTAACCGGCCCAAAATTGTCCCCGAAGACACAGGACCGAAACTCCGATGAGGAGCAATCGGCGTCCCGAACATCGATGTCCCGGAAATCGACTGAATCAAGAGGAAGGCCCGTGAAATCGACGCCGTGAAGGTCGACGTTGCCACGCCGCGCGATTTCCACCAGATTGGCGACGATGTAGCCAGGGTGCGCCGAACGCCGCGCGATCTCTAACAACGCTAGGATACGCCCGCGCAACTTGTGTTTTGTTCCGAGCTGTCGTCGCACATCTGCGACAAGGCTCTCGACTGCGGCGACTTGAAGAGTCTGGACGTAGTCGTCCGCAAGCGGATTAACCAACAGCAGCGTTGACAACACCTGCGGTAGCCCGGCGTGGTCATCCAGCAACAACCCGAGCCGCACTTGACGCTTAACGTCTTCCACCAAGTGCTCGCGCAATAGTGGATGCGTAATCGCGATCTCCACGTCGTTCGAGTCCACCAGCAGAACTCGCGAGAGATGATCCAGATGCCGCTGTGCCGTGGAACTGTCCACTGGCCAAGCGAGTTCGCGAAGAACAGACCACTCAACACCGCCGCCCTCCCACGCCAATTTCGAGAGAAATAGCCGTTCTTCCCGAGACAGCCGCGAGACGTGCTCGTCCATGAGCGTTGAGATGTCATCGCTTACGGGCGCGTCAGCGGCGAGCAGTTCGGTGACAACCGCCGCGCCTCGGTCCAAAGACAGGCCACAAAGCAACTTGATCGCGAGAGGATTGCCCAGAAACCGCGCGTGTACCTTGCTGAGCAGGCGTGCCTCAAGGGTCACGCCGCTGTTTGCCATCAATTGTGCAACTGCTGGCTCATCGAGGCCGGGAAGCCGAAATACCCGCAGAGTCTCGGGAAATACTCGATACGCGTTGGGCAGTTCACGGCTCGTGACGAGAACGAGCGAGTCGAGCCGGGCCTGTGCGAGCGAGCGAAAGAAATATTCGTAGTGCGACGACAGATCCTGCGCATTCTCAGCTGATGCGGCTCCGCCTCTGCTGTTGAATACCGTCTCAGCGTTGTCGAGAACAAGCAGAACCCGTCGTGCCGCCAGCATGCTGAGGATGTTCGTGGTGGCAGTCTCGGCCGTCGCATCCGCGACGGAGATCTCCGCGCCAAGAAGGTGAGCAATTCGCTGGGCTACCCAATCGAGTGTCGGACCATTTCGGAGTGACACCCAAGGTGCATCAGAGTAGGCGGAGGATAACGCGTCGGACAGCGCGGCAGCGAACGACGTCTTTCCTTGTCCTCCAAGTCCCACAATCGCAATCGATTTTGTCGGGGGATTCGCCATGCTGATGGCAGCGTTCAATTCTTCTTGTCTACCGAGAAGGCGACGAGTATCCAACCCAATCCCGTCCCACCGGGTGGCCGAGCGTTTCAAGTCGGCGATTAAGCCTTCGACTGTCTTTTGCAGCTCGCGCGAACTGTCCGCTATCGTTTTGCTACCGAGCGTCTTCGCGTAACGAAACTTGAGATCTCGCTGAGTTGTCGGATCGAGGCCGTGCAAAAAAAGAACTACAGTTCGCTCCGTATCAATCTGGTTAGACGTCAACGCCTGCGACCATCCGCGCTCAGACGTTAGGCCGTCTCGCGTAACGAGTACGATGATGATGCATGAGTCGCTTTGATGTGACCACGGCAAGGGTCCCTCGCAGGGCCACTGCACCGATGCAACTGAGGCAGATGCGGAAGTACTCTCGATGAGCCTGACGAGTTCCGATCGCTCAACGCGATCTGACTTCGTTCCAAGAACAAAAATCCGGAGCGGCATCGCTATCGCCCCGTGAGCACTCACTTCGCGAACCGAGGCACCCATGGATTGCCAGAGGCGAGGTGAGCACTCAACGGCGTTACAGACACTACGTGGTCAAGCACCAACGCCTGTATGTCGCTGTCGGGCTCGAGCGTGTCGCGATTGAGTTCGACGACGACAGGAAGTTTTGCGCCTTGGTCTCGCGAAAGGCGTTTCGGCTTGGCAAAAACAAAATACGGTTGCCGACTGTCCCTAGTCACCCTGATCTCTGTCGATTCGGAGGCGTTGCGTGGAATGTTAACGTTCAGAATCGAAACGCCCTTCGGGAGACCGTGCGTAATCACTTCGTCCAAGAATCGCGCAAGAAAGTGCGAAGAGGGCGCCCAGTTGACAGCCTCCGGAGTGTCTCCTCCTTCGATCTGGAGTGAAATCGCGATCCCTGGAATGTTGTATGAGTCCGCCTCCATCGCGGCTCCAACGGTGCCACTACCAGTGAGCGTCGTTCCGAGGTTCTCGCCAAAGTTGATGCCGCTCACGCAGATGTCGGGCATTCGCGGCGCCAGCTCCAGGATGGCGTACGAAACCGCTTGCGCTGGTGAGGCGACGATTGAGTACGCCTCCAGCTTCGTGCCGTCGTCCAAACGCATGTCGTATTCTTCGATGATCCCGGTGTCTGGAGTTTTTGGATACGAGCGCCCCATAGCAGTCTGCGGATCCCTCGTACTCGCAACCAAGACATCGCCAAAGACATGTGCGACGAGTGCCGCGGCTCTTAGCCCTGGAGCATTCACGCCGTCATCATTCGTTACCAGTATCAGTGGTCGCGCCATAAAGCTCCTCTGCTGCCGTCGGTCTTCCTGCCAATCTCCAGCACCCCTCTGAAGTCGGCCCGGCACGTGTTGCTCCGGCAGGCCGCGGATGAGCTGCCTGCCCGGCGCAGTGTGGCACAACCGGCCAGTCCCGCGAAACGGAAATTTGCTCGGGAATCGCGCATGGCTGACGCCACTACTTGCTCATGGCCTCCGTCCTCAGCGGCGTTTACGTGACTCGATGAACGCGTCCAGGTCGGCTCGATCTACGAGGACGCGCCGCAACGCCTTTCTCTGCCGATCTCCCTCGCGTGCACGCAACGGTGGCATGTCAACTATTGGAATCAAACCCTGAAGGATGTAGTCACGTGCGGTCCAAAAGCTGCAGCCCAGGTACTCCGCCGCTTGCCGCATGTTCAGCAGACGTGGCTTCACCCTTTCACGCGATTGATCGTCGGCGCCGGAATTGACAGCAGTGGTCGTCTCCATGATCGTTCACCCGGCGATCCCGGACGCCCTCTCGGAGGAGGACGTCCAGGATCCTTGCCTTCCACCGCTACGACGCGGCCTCCGTTGCCGTCTTCTCATATTCGGCGTACGCCTGCAGCACGAGATCGCGCACGCGCTCTTGCCCGGACGCATCAGCGATCGGGCGCAGCAGCGCGAAGCTGCGACGCTCACCGTTGACCGAATACTGGCGTGCGGGGAAGGTGACGTTGCGCCCGCCACCGCTGCGGCGCTCCCACACGGCGAAGCCGATCAGCTTCAAGCCTTCGAGCACGCCGTCGCTGAAGTGCAGCTCGGCATCGGCGAGTTTGCCTTGCGGGTTGCCTTTGTCGTTCGGAACGATCTTGACCACCATGATGTGACCTCCTGTGAAGCTCGCTGCTCGAGCGAGCGGTTGACGGTGACGAATCGATTGAGGGATTCATGCGGCCACCTGTGGAGTGGACGCCTGCAGGCGTTGCCACAGCCAGTGCTGCAGCGTGTTCAGGCCAACGAGTCCGGGATCCGCGGAGAGCAGCTGGTGCTGGTTGCCGCGGTACTTCGCTCGTTGCCAGGCGAGCTCCATCGCGTCGACGAGCACCAGACGCGCAGGCGTGCGGCCCCTGGTGTCGTCGAACGTGATCGGATCGGCCGCAAAGCCGGCCAGCTCGGAGAAGACCCCGCCGTGAAGCGTGACCGTCGCTGGCGAATCGAGACTGATCGGCGCTGGTCGTGACGAACGCGAAGTAGACGCGCGTGTGTTGGCCGATGGTCACGTTGATGCTCGGTGCCAGCGACCTGTCGTTCATTGGCGTTCTCCTTTCTTCGAGATCCCCCGCCGCTTCGATAAATGCCCTCCGTGAGAAGTGCCGAGACCCGTCAAGGCCGCGTCAGCGGCGAGCGCAGCGAGCGAAGCCTTGACTCGGGCGAGCACTTCCACAGAATCGAGATGTCGGAGCGGCGGGCATGTGCATCACCTCGTTGTCGGAGTGGCTCCGAGCACTCCGGCTTCGCGGAAGCTGTAGTGCCGGTGCTCGTCACCGACGATCAGGTGGTCGAGCAGCGGCATGTCGAGCACGTCTGCCGCGGCACACAGGCGCAACGTCAGTCGTGCATCGTCTGGGCCTAATGTGGGATCGCCGCTCGGATGGTTGTGAACGACCATCAGGCCAGTCGTGCCCGGTGTGAGACACGCGGGCACGAAGACATCCGGCATCGAGAGGCGTGCTCGCACGTGTTCCGCGCGAGAGCACGTGCCAGGCAAGCAGACGATTCTTCGTGGAGAGGCACGCGACGCCGAAGACCTCAACGGGCTGGTCCGCGATCAGCGGCGCGAGGACGGCGGCGGCGGTGCGTGGGTCCTTCAGCACCACGGTGGGCACGTCGACGACGCGGCCGTCACCGTCGCGCAACGGTCGGTAGGCGCAGACGAGTTCCCGCACGCGGTGACCGCGTGCTGGAGCCGAAGGCGAGACAGACGGATTCAGCATGACTTCTCCTTTCAGCGCTGGTGCGTACGCGGCTCTGGGAGCGACGCACGCGTGATCTCGCGGCGGCGGTGTCCGCGGTCGAGGTGTGGGTGATTCGGAGGTGAGTGGCGGAGAACCGCCGGCAGGACGTGGCAGTCCGAGTCGCGCGGCTGTGCGCGACAGGTCCTGAGGACACCAGCTGTGTCTCAGGAGCACCGCTGTCGCGAGCAGGCGAGGATATTGGCTCGCGGGGAGGTGGGCCACACGCCCGACGAGCACGTCGAAGTCGTCGCTGATGTGGAGTTCTTCGAGCAACGCGTGCAGCAGCCCGCGCGACCACGTGAGATCGTTCGCCCCTTCGGCTAACGTGCGAAGGTCATCGAGACGGCCGTGTCGTCGCCAGTCGTGAACGTGGTTGATGGCGATCAACCCGGCCGCTGACTGTGGGCTCGTGCTTCGTCGGCGTGTGGATCCGTCGCGCATGGCAGACACCTCCGGCAGAGCGCCCGGCTCTGGGAGCGAAGGCGGCCACCTGCGCGACGGAGGTCGCGAGGGGCGGGTGAAGGACGTGGCGTGTGCCGACGCCCGTTGTGCGTGGAAGGAGCCGCGGGGCTGCGCCCGAGCGGCGAATGACCTGGTCTAGTGGACCGTGGTCAGGAGGCGGCTGGCGGCGCGATCGAGAGTGAAACGTCCATCCTGCCAGGGCGTGCGTTGGCTCAAACGCGTGAGCCCCTGCACGTAGCCCCAGACCGAACGGGGATTCGACTCGAACGCTTCTGCCAGCGTGTACGCCTCGGCGGCCTGCTTCTGCGACAGCTCGAGTCGCTGAACGGCCGCATCAACAACCGCGTCACGGGTCGGCCCGAGCTCCTGGGACGTGGCCCGCAGGAGAACGAGGCGATCGTGCGCAGGGTCGGCGTCGAGCGCGGTCCGGACACTGTCGAGCGACGTGGTCCAGACCTCTTGAATCGACGCACCCACGTGTCGGCGCCGGAATCCGACGACGTGCTGAAAGCCCCAGATGATGTGGTTGCCGCAGACGGCGCGGAACAGGAACACATCCAGGGTCAGGGCGGCGGCACCGACGTCGCTGTTCCGGAGAATGAAACCGCGGAACAAGGCAGCGTGCGACGTATCGGTCGGGTCTTCGAGATCGCGGTTGCCGTCCACGAGGAACAGGAACATGTCTCGGTCTCCCAGGTAGGCGCCGAACGGAACCCGTTCAGCGCCGTACACGCCGTCCTTGTAGGCGAGCGGCAGGGACCAGGCCGGGTGTTGGGCCATGAGGTCGAGCACCCGGTTGGCCAGCTCGTCGTGATGGACCCGCGCGTACCTCGGAGAGGTGACCGCGTGGACGGTGCACGGATCGTCGCGGTCCACGAGGAGCTGGTGCTCTTCGCGACGTTGACGCCGCAACCCGTAGTTGATCGCGTCGGACGCGATCGCCGCGGGGAGCGTTCGGAGGTACTTCGGCGGCGCAGCGGCAATGCCGGCGAGCTGCTCGAAGCTCCAGTGCGTGAGAGCGGCCGGGCGACCCGACGTGTCGCGTAGCGCGAGTGCGTCGGATGCCACCGCCTCGGTCCTGAGTGCGACGGTCTCAATGGTGCGCTCTTCGGTGCGGAGGCGACGTGCGTGTGCCGCATCATAGAGGGCTTGAACACTGGCGTACCGTTCGTCGGGTGGGCGCGATGCCCATTCCCGGTGAGCCGTGTACGCATTGACAGCAGACACACCTGTCCCGTTCATTGGAGTGCTCCTTTCTGCGTGCCCTGAGGGCGACGAGGTGGAACGAAGCCTCACGTCGGGCGACGTGAGGGGGCGGCCAGGACGGCCACAGCGAGAGATGCTCGAAATCTACGCCCGTCGCACGGCCGTGTCAAACACGGCCATGCCACACGTGGCGAGTTTCACGCGATCGCACCGACCGTGGTCGCGGGCGCCACCGACAACGCATATTCGCGCCGCAACGTAAACGGCCCGTGCTTCATGTTCACGAGGATTCCATGCTGAACGATAGGCGGAGGCGCGGAATCCCCCTTCAACGAGATGCGGTGCACCCGCAAGTGCACCGTCGCCTCTGGCATGAGCTCGCTGAACGCCTTCACCACCATCCACTGCTCCGCGCTCGCCGTCTTCGCGTGCTCACTGTTGACCACCAGGTCACCGGGAGCAACTGGTTCGTTGCCGCGGCCTAATCGGGCGAGTTGCGCGCGCATCTGCTGCACGCCGTCGCAAGCGTACTGAATGTGTTCGCAAAGCGGAGAGAAGATCTGGTCGGTGATGACTTCAATCGCCTCGTTCATCGGAAGGACGCCATTTGCCTGCCGCGTCCGCTGTTCGTCGGTGCCATTCCGTGCGATCCAGTCCGCAATGAACCGCTTCTTTTCTTCATGGAGTGCAAGTTGCGCGGCACCTGTTGATCGCGTTCCCGCTTGCTCCGCAGATCCGCGCGGAAGCGGCGATGCGCCTCGGCTGGGACATCCTTGGCGAGGCCCTGATCGGTGGCGACGTCAAAAAAGAAGCGTCCGCGCTCGGTGATGATGCAGCAACGCTTCGGCGTTGGCGGTGGATGCGCGATTGCCCGTTGGCCCTTGTCCGCCAGGAATGCTTCGGCCACACCTTCGCGCAACTCGCGATCCGAGTCGCGGCGCTTCGCCCGTTCGGCGGTGCGCTGCGCGTAATACGCGCCCTCTAGCTCGTGGTTCTTGGCTGCGGCGCGGTACAGCTCGGCACCGCGATCACGCAGGCGCTGAACTGAACTCGGCCACAAAAGATCATAAATGGTTTATAACATTAACGGTTTATTGTTCATAAATTATTTATACTGTCATAAATCATTTATACTGCTGTGCGCATTTGCCGAATCAACCCAGCGCTGACGACGGGATCACCGCGGAGGACGTTCGAGTTCTCGCCGCGGCGATGGGCTGTCGCACGCAGGCGGAACTTGCTAAGCGCCTGGGAGTCACCCAGGCACGGGTCTCGCAGATTCTCTCGGGAGCGTACCCGGTGAAGCCCGGTGCGCTGATGCAGTTGATTCGGGCGCTCCAATCTGCCTACCAGAGTTCGATCTCCGCCGAACAGTTGCCCCACACGTCAAAACAGATCCGAAAGCGCAGGGCGCGCGGATGAACTCCCATGCGTGGGTAGTCCCCATCGTCGCTGCTGAGCATTTCGTGGTAGCGACACGAGACACAGGTTATCGAAGCCTTGCTGCGGCGGTCGCCGAGCTGGTCGACAATTCGATTCAGGCAAATGCCAGGCACGTCGACATCCTGCTGAAAGAAGTGGACTCAGAGGGCAGCCACACGACCATATTGGGCGTGATCGACGACGGCGACGGCATGTCGCCGACAGCCATCGGTCGCGCACTCCAGTTTGGCGGTACGAACAGGTTCGGGGATCGCTCAGGGCTCGGACGTTTCGGTATGGGCCTGCCCAACAGTTCGGTGAGCTACTCCCGACGTCTCGAGGTGTATTCGTGGCAACGACCGAACGACGTCTACCACTCGTACCTCGATGTCGATGAAGTGGCGACGGGCCGACTACGATGCATTCCGACGCCTCGTCGCGCACGGTTACCCAACTGGGTAGCTCCCCGAGGTTGGCGCTCAGGTACGCTGATTCTCTGGACGCGTTGTGACCGCTTGGGGCGCCTCAGGTCAGAGACGCTCAGTCGACGATTGCATGTAACCCTCGGACGGGTATACCGCCACACGATTTGGAGCGGAGCGCGCATTTCAATCAACGGTGTTGCAGTACACGCCCTTGATCCGTTGTTTATCGACGCAAGATCCGCGGTCAGGGGAGCGACGTCGTACGGTTCTCCCATGCGCTACGAAGTTGTCGGTTTTGACGGACGGCCTTCAGTGATCGAGGTGCAGTTTTCCGAGCTTCCCGTTGACAAGTGGCATCGGTGGTCGGTCGAGGACAAAAGGCAGAAAGGCATCGTTGGCGGCGCTGGTGTATCAATCGTTCGTGCCGGACGTGAGATCGACTATGGCTGGTATTTGTTCGGTGGTAAACGTCGCGAGAACTACGACGATTGGTGGCGTTGTGAGTTGCGGTTTTCTCCAAGCCTGGATGAACTGTTCGGTGTTACGCACAGCAAGCAGGGTGTGAATCCCAGAACCGAATTAAAGCTAATGCTCTCGCCGGACATGGAGGCGATCGCTCGTACGCTGAATCGCCGCGTAAGAGAAGCTTTCGATCGCGTCAAGCGCCTTGACACCCCTCCCCACCTTGTAACCATGACGCGGCAGGACGCCCTTCTCGCACCCCCCGCTTCCCTGGCATCGAGGAGAATCGCGTCCAACGGCCTTCGGTATCGGCTGGAATACAAGGCGCTTCCTGAGCCCGACTTCTATACAGTGCGCGTCGAACGTAACTCAATCGTCGTCTGCCTTAACACAAACCACGCGTTCTTTTCCGAGATCTACCAGCGCGCTTCCGAAACCGGTGGCTGCGGACCGGAGCGAATTGAGCGTCTCATCTTGGCCGCTGCACGCGCCGACTTGGAAGCCCGCGGTGACAAAGAGCGGAGCCACGCAGCGCGTCTGCGACGCGCGTGGAGTGATGCTCTTACCGCGTTCCTGAGGCCTCGATGACGTCGACGCAGCGCCCAGATCAACGCCTCGCCTGGATCGACGTCACGCCGGCTCAGTTGTGGCGTTACTCGCATCCACGAAAAACGCTGCGCTCAGTTGTGACAGAACTCGTACGCTCCACACGCGTATCCGAGCAGGCCGCAGCGGTTCGGACGGCTCGAGCGAATGGCATTGAGAGGGCGCGCAAGGCCGGTAGCCGAACGACGGTCCCACTAATCTTCTGCGTTAACGTCTTGTGCGATCTCCGAGCGCAAGGTTGGAAGCTGCGGCTAACGAGCCGCAGAATCCTTGCGCTTGCGCCCATGAACGGCATGGACGCGGTTGAGGAAAGAGCACGTGTCCGCGCGGCACACGTCATTGAGCGCGACGCGCAACTGCGGCAACCGGGGGTCATGCGCTTCATAGCAGAGATGGAGCATCGGCGACTTCACAACGGCGAATGGCACTCTATCTTTTCGCTGATGCGCGACGGCCGCGATCTGGCGAAACGGCTGTCGAGTGTTCCCCGCCCGACTGAGACTTCAGATGGAACGGCGCTGCGTGAAGCGGTCGATCCCTATCTTCAGGTTGCACGCGCGGGAACGACCTGCGAGTTTACTGGCCTCGATCTGTTTGACGTGTGGCGATATTTTCGGCACACATGGACCACGACGTACCAGAGCACGCCGGGCAGAAAGGTCTTTTTCCTCGTGCGCGACCGTGCTGCCGCAAATCACCCAGTCGTCGCGATTGCGGCACTTGGCAGCCCGATCGTTCAGCTGTCGGTGCGTGACCGGTGGATCGGCTGGACGCCGGACCATCTCATAACGGCGATGCGTAACGGCTCTCGCGGATCGTGGATGCAATGGCTGGACACGTCGTTGGAACGACTACTGAGCGACGTCTACACCAATGACTTTGTAAAGGACGGAGTCATACCTAGGCGTTCGCTGCGGCACCCGACCGTAAACGACGTTGCGAAGCTGCGGGATCTGGCGGGGGCGGAGCGCCGGATTCATCGTCTCTACCCAGAACAGCAGGCACACAAAGCGGCCGGTCGGGGACAGAATACCGTTTGGTCCAATCAAGCGAAGACTCATTTGTTTCGTTCCAAGCGGGCCTCGACGTTGGCGGACCTTCTCGCGGCTCGGATCCAATTACAGGCAGCCCGCACCGCCTGGCGTCGCATGGAGTCTTGGACCCGAGCACTCGCAACAGAGGGCTTTAAGCGCGCAGTCGCGACGGTTCTTCGACAGACAAAGGCCGCGCATGTCGGCGTCGAGGTGATGGATATCACGGTCTGTGGCGCCATCGCACCGTACAACCATTTGCTGGGCGGAAAGCTCGTGTCACTGCTGATGGCAAGCCCACAAGTGCGAGCCGAATACGCGCGCCGGTACAAGACTGCATCCAGCATCATCGCTTCGTCTATGGCCGGTCGAACGATCACCCGGCCTCCACGTCTGGTGCTGCTAGGGACCACTAGTCTCTATGGAGTTGCACCAAGCCAGTACAACCGGCTCAAGATGCCAGCGGCTGCCGTCGGCGGACCAGAGAACGCGATGGTGTCGTACGAGTGCCTAGGACGAACGGCCGGGTACGGGTCATATCATTTCTCGCGTGACACGCTCGCCTCACTCGAACCTCTCCTCGGACGGCTGCAACGTGGTCGGCCCGTTAACAGCATCTTTGGGGAAGGAGTGAATCCCAAACTGAGAAAGGTTCGCGCCGCGCTGGATGCTGCTGGGCTCCCGTCGAACCTGCTGCTGCAGCACGGCAGCCCCAGACTCGTTTACGGCATTCCTCTAGCAAAAAACTTTAGGGAGATTCTTCTTGGCGTGCAGTCGAGGCCTTCGTATCTGGTTCCAGATGGATCCGATGCGGCTAATCGGATTGTTGACTTCTGGTTCACGCGGTGGGTGGTCAAGCGAATCCAGAATGAGGAGGTGCTCACAGCGGTAGCTAGTCACTCCTTGGCTTCGCCTGTGCGTCATGGAGCGCGAGTGGTGCTTCCAGACGACGACTCTAATGAGTTTGCCGAGGGCGCCTCGCCGTACACGTTCGGCCAACACTCATTGGACGAACCCGTGAGCGCCGACATCGAGCAGATCGACGAGGTGGCACACTCGACCCAGCTTGGAGTTGAGTTCGTGACAGCGGCGCTTGCAGACTGAATTCTGTTATCGCCCTGGCACCGATGTCACGGAAAAGATTTCACTAAAGGATCCCAATGTAACGACGGCGGGTTCTTCGTCCTTAAGTCCAACGCCAAAGCCGGCGTTGAGGATCCTGAGCCGCTGGCCGGGCCGCAACTGCAAGTCGTCGGATGTTCGCAACAAGATCGCCCGGCCCCTCGGAAATCGCGCCGATGCCTCGGCTGTCGCGTCCCAACTCGCTGGCCCGTGTCGTCGGGCGATGGTCACCTCCAGATCTCCAAAGCTGTCGTTGTTCTCTTGACCGGTAGGCGACTGTAATTGCCACTCCCAGTATTCGCCGCATAGTTGCCGCGCCGAACAGTACCCACAATTCTCCGCTGTCGGCCGTGCGGCGGGGGGAACTCGCGAAAGCGCACTAACTGCGGCGTCACGACGCTCGACGATCTCTCGTTCGAGTTCCTGAAGCTTAACGTCGGTCGGCGCTGGGACCTCGCGCTGACCGCTGGAGTAGGCGACCGTCAATCGGTCAGCGCGGCGTCCGCTAGGGTTGAGTTCGGAATCCCTGCTCCAGAGAAGGGCATACACCTGCAGCTGAAAGTCGTGTGCCTGATCCATCGCGCCAGTCTTGAAATCTGTCAAGTGGCAGGACTTCTCAGTTAGGACGAGCAAGTCGGTTCTGCCCTTCCAGCCGAGAGAAGGCACTCGCAATTCCAGTTCGGAGTAGGCTCCTGCCGTCAAAGGCGCGCGGCCCGCCCCTGGAAGCGCGGGAGTCCCAGTAGATGATGGTCGCGCGTGCTGAGACCCGGCTCCCAATCCATCATTGACTTGCACTGTGCTTATCAGTGCTTGCGTGCGAGATCGCAACTCGGGAACCTGCGCCCGTAAGGAGCGAGTGATTTGGTCACCGATTCGGGATGCCCGAGGGTTCGACAGAACGCGCGTGTGCACGACCTGAATGCAATCGTTGAGGATGCCCGTGTACCCACCGAGCGCTCTCATCACTTGCACAGCAGCTGGCTCCGCAGATGAACTACATCCCGCTTCAACGAATGCTCGGGTGATTCGCTCGATGGCAAGATGAACTACGGTTCCCCCAAGACTTGCCACGGTTATTCGCGGCGGATAGCCCCGGCCCGACCACAACGTCGGATACGGCGCGGCCATCAAAGCCCATCGACGAGGGCAGGCTTCAATCTCAAGTAGTGTGGTGACCGACATGTCGGACGGCGGCGCAGGCCACCTGTCGGGTGGTGTCGCTTCCCAGGGCGACGGATGATCAGGTGGTGGCATGTCCAGAGCCCACGCCTACTCTCTCGAGGAGGATGGCCGTTGCCCTTGGGAGATTCCGGCGCACGACGAGTTCATCGATCAAGACGACCGGAATCGCAGGTGAAAATTCTTTAACGTCCCGAAGTTCCGGTTCTGACGGCTCATCCGGGGTTAGCGGCCCCTGTAGCCCCACTACGAATTGGTTCCCCTGAGCATTGGTAATCACTATCGGAGCGCTGATCTCACCCAGGCCAGGTATTTCGAGGGTGACGTCGCGGCCGATCGTGAGGGATTCGACTCCGTGTCGATTCAGATCCTCGAAGAGGATGTCTGTAGACCGGCGCAATCGATCTGGAGCGAGTAATGGAACTATCCCGTGGAGCGCGAACCGCAGAAGGCTCGCCCCCACATGCCGATCTAGCAGGTCGTGCTCGAACTTATTCTTGTACCTTCGAAGGCATCGGTAGCACGACCGATCGCAGTTGTCTGGACAGCTTTCGAGGATCTCGAGCGCGTCCTCGAATACGGACAACCCTAAGCCGCCGACACGCTGGGCGAAGCCTGCTCCACCGGGCAGCGTGTCATAGAGGTATATTTCCGCTTCCCGTCCTTCCCGCCCGGCTGTTGTCAGGGCTGGCCGATACTCCGCCTGCAGCTCGTTCGCCTCCAACTCCAGGCTCGCGCAAGCCGCCTTTGTCAGCGCCTCACTTACCGTTCGAAGTGCGACGTCCGTGGCGAGAAGACTCGGCAGAAGGTTCAGCGGGGGCGCAGCGCTGATGGATATGAGCAAGACGTCACTGATGAAGTCGGTGCCCAACACCAGGCCTTTCGTCGCACCACCTCCCGGGCAGTTCGGGTCTTTGAGGTCGGGAAATGGCTTTCGATGGGCGGCACCGACGACGCCCTTGGGCAACGCGGTCGGCTCGATTAGCCCACACTTCGTACAGTACGTGTAGCCCTCCTCTCTCGGTCCCCGATTGGTAACCAAGAGGTGCTGCCTGGTGTAGTACACCCGTAACGATTCGTTCAGGCGCGTCCACTTCGCCTCGTCCGTGGGCGTATGCATCGTCAGTTTCGCGCGCGTCGCGTAGCTGCGAGCCGGTTGGTCATCTGGCGATGTGCCTTCTTCCTTCGCAACAGGGTGCGCGAAGCCTGGTGGCCGTAGCCAGTACGACGCAGGACCGAATGTCCCAGGCATGCCGCATGCTTCGCAATCCTTCCGCTCACCTCGAACGCCTGCGTCCAGCGACACCGTCCGCGCGTAGTGACAGTACTTGCATTCGTAGTAGAAGCGCCGTCCGAGCCACGCTTGATAACGGTCGCTCCGCATTGGTGAGTACACCGCGCCGGACGTCCAC
Source organism: Vicinamibacterales bacterium (assembly GCA_035553795.1). Lineage (GTDB taxonomy): Bacteria > Acidobacteriota > Vicinamibacteria > Vicinamibacterales > UBA2999 > 12-FULL-67-14b. Next base: position 11,972 of record DATMJU010000733.1, on the reverse strand, counting down.
AACTTGCTTCCGATCCACACCTCTTTGCCTGGTGCATACTGCGAGAGCGCTACCGGTAGTCCCTGCGATGGCGTAAATCTGAATGCCGGGCGGAAGCGAGTGGAACGCTCTGGATCGAAGACGTGAAATGTTGCGACATCGGTGGGGAACGCGTATCGCGGTACAACGCCTTTGTAGAGCAGACGATCGAGCAGGTTCTCGGCGGCTGGATCTCGGCCTGGCTGTTCTTCGCCTTCTTCGTCAGTGACCTCTGTTGGTGTCTCAGAAGCCGCAGCATCAGCTTCCGCCGGAAGTTCACCAGCGTCATCGTCGGCGCCACCGGACGGCACGTATTCGATCGCCGCATCGATTGGATCAATTGTGTCAGCGATGAATGAACTAAGAATGCGCTGCCGCTCAGAGTGCGGAATGTGCATCGGAAGCCACTGTTCCAGCTCTTCGCGTAATGCCAAAGCATTCTGGTTCAGCCATTCGTTAAGGCCGAATCGGTTCAGTGGCTTCGTGGGATTCTTGAATTCCGCCACTGTTCCAAGCACGGCGAACAAGTGGGGCTGATCCTCGGGCTTAATGGCGGGCAGCTTGGCTTGGTGGTACCGCTGCAGTAAGTACGCCCTGACGTGACGACGCGCGATCTCAGCGTTGCCGAGGGTCAATCGTGGATCATCAACCGCGCCGCTAATCATCTGCTCGGGATGCGTGAAGTAGTGCTCGTCGTGACTGTCCGCGCTGCCAAAGGCAGTGACCGTGGCGACGGCGTTCCCACGCCGACCAGCTCGGCCGGCTCGCTGCTGATAGTTCGCTCGGGCTGGTGGCATGTTGCGAAGCGACACACCGGACAGTGTCCCGATGTCGATGCCAACCTCCATAGTGGTCGTGCAGGACAACACATCAATCGCAGGACGCTCCCGTCCTGAATCGTCCGGCCCGAGATCCACGTCTTGGAACAACAATTCGTGCTCTTCCGCCTTGGAGAAGACATCTTGGGTTTGAGCGTCATTCAGCTGGGCGGTGTGTTCCGCGGCGATCAATGCCATGGGTACGACCGGCTGTGCGCGGAGCGCCTCGACGGTACTGGCGCGGTAGTACCTTTTTCGTGCCGCAAACACTGTGTCTGTTTCGGGGTCGATATGAGTCGCGGTGTCCTGCCCACAGTTCACACACGTCGGCCGGCCAGGAAATGGGCGCTGCGCCGTTCGGCATGCCTGGCAATAAGCCCATTCGCCACCGATGGCAAGCGATAGCTCACTGCCCTTCAGCCGGAATTTGCCTGGCGCGGTTTGCTCACCGAACACTTTCAGAAGCTCCGGTACCCACTGCTTCTCGAATACAGCGCGTGCGGCACGGTCACGAAGAAAATACCGAATGTCGTCGAACTTCCCAGAACGTGCCTGCACGTCCTTCAACCACCAGGCCGGCGGCATTCGGCTGAGCCAGAATCCTGCGCGACCCCAAGAACGGAGCCAAACTCGCCCGAGTGCGATCTTCTCATCCGCCGTTTGGGCATATCCAGGAATGTCCGGTAACGCAGGGAGTTTGGAGGTGTGCTCCGTTCGCTCAATGACTGAGGCCAGCGCCAGCGATTCAAGGCCGTAGTAACGGTCGACGAGAGACTTTGTTATCGCTCGAAGGAGAGACTCAGGAGGAGCGGATCCTCGCAGGCGCACGAGGAGCTGAAGGAGATCCATTTCCTTCGCGAATACGTTGTTCTTGACAGCTTCCTCAACGAGGTGTTCGTCTTGAAAACTCTCGCCAACCTTGAGTTCGGGACGAAGCCTCACTCCCATCTGTTTAGCGGCAAGCAACACGCCGAGGTAGAGATCCTCAAGCGAGAGCAGGCTGGAGATAATCGGTCCCGCAGAGACGAGTCGTGCGTAGCCAGCAACCACCAGCGGCCTCAACGCGTCTTGCGTCGAGTACGTCTGAAGGTTAGGGGCCAGCCGTGCAGCGGTTTGACGTGAGTCGGAAAATACCAAGACCTTCCGGCCGCGTAATGGTGCGAGCCGCGTCGGAGGCACTGCGCTCGGTGGTTGGACTTGAATCTGCTTTGCGATTAACGCTTGGAAGGGCTGATCTCCCTTCGTCTGATGATCTTGTACAGAAGAGCGACCGAACGTGGCGCTCTCCCCGCAGACCGCACAAGGTCTAAACTCGCCTGGCGTTGCGGTACGAGGTTCGTCCGCAGTGGACGGTGGAGCAGAGCGTCCAGCCCGCAGGTATACCAGCCGATTGCGCTCTCCTAAGGTCCGTGGATTCAGTCTGCCGGTAACGAGATCGTACTCCGCGGGTTCCGCCATTTCGGCAAAGACCGGCTTTTCAAGGAGCAGGTCGATCGGTGCGAGTTCCTCGAACTGTCCCGACAATGTTCTGAACGCCCCGCCCGGCTCAGCCCACAAGAAGTCGGGATCATTCACGTCGTTCGTGTAAGCACGGCTGTATGCGGTTCCGCAGTTCCGACATGTGAACAGTTCGAGCACTCGCGCGCCGCACTCGCACTGGTCACGCGGCTGGCTGTAAAGGCGACCGGCCGGACCCTGCCGCTTGTCCGGAGGTAGAGCAGGACAATTCGAATCCATGCAGGTCCAGAGGCCGGCCAAACCCCGGTAGAAGGAATGGACGCGGCAGGGTAGAAGTCCTGGCTCGCTGGATTCTCTTCTTGCCATGCTACCCAAAGCGATCAGCGTCGTCACGGCACGCGCGGCAGCTTCGGCATCGCTGTCTGGAAACAACTGCTGTCCAAGCCCATCAACCGGTTGCGCCGACTTCATCGTTTGGTTGACGAGCCGCGCCATTGGTGGAAACTCTGCGAGAGCCGCAAAAAGCGACTTCTGCAGGTCCCACGGCTGCGGCACGTGCCGGTATTCAAGAAATCCCGATATCTCTGCGAGCCGTGCGACATCGCTCACGGCCTCGTAGAATCGTTCCATCTGAATCGCGTTCAGCGCCGCGACATCTTCGGCAGAGCCTGGCGCCGCGCCGTTCCGGAACAAGAGTTGTCCCTCGACCTTCCGGAAATCCGAAGGAGCTTTTCCCGCAAGTTCCGCACCGAAGGCGACGGCGTAATCCGGATCGTTGAAACTTGCGCTCGTGCAGATGACTTGTAGCCGGTCTGCTGGAATCCCAAGACGCATTCGCAGGCGTCGTATGAGCAGGGCGACTTCGGCGCCCGCGGCCCCCCGGTACAGATGTGCCTCGTCCACGACCAAAAGAAATCGTTCGTCCGGATTCTGGTGCAGCCAGTCCCGCGTTTGGTCAAATATGGGCCGCTCGAGAGGCCGCATCAGCATGTACTCGAGCATCGAGTAGTTCGTCACCAACACGTCCGGCGGCGCGGCGTGAACTTCGTGTCGCGTTAGCAGTTCCGGATCGCGGGGTAGGGTAACGCAACGCTTGAACTCCCCGGTCTTGGCATCCTTCCAGCGTGTGCTCTTCTTTCCATACCAAGCAATCAGATCGGGCTTAGCGGGCCATTTGCCACGCTTCTGCAACTCGCGTACGAGCGCTTGCGCCGCCTGTTGCTGTGGTGATGGGGGGCCGCTGGCCAGTTCAAGGTTGCGAACGTAGTACTTCCCGATGGCCCCCAGGCGTTCTTTGTCCTTGTCCTCATCACGCACGCCGGGGTATAGCGTGCGGCTCGTATAGCGTGCAAAACGCGCCGGTCGGCCGGACAAAGTCATGAACCGGTCGACGATTCGCGGATCGCCGAAAAGCAGACGGAGTCGGCCCAGCTGATCGTTAACGAGCGCATTCATCGGGTACAACACCATCGCTCGTACCGCAGGTGTCGAGCCGAACGCCTTTCCCTTCCGCGCTGCTTCTCCGGCTAACTTCCCGAGAATTGGCAGGAGGAAACACTCCGTCTTTCCAGAGCCGGTGCCCGTCATCACCACGAGGCTGCGTCCATCAACCAGCGACAGCTTCACCGACAGCGCCTGATGTTCGTAAGGTGGATCGTGGACCAGGAGCGGCAGGTCACCTTGGGATTGGGTGACACAATGGAAGGCATCCAGGACGGCGGGCTCAAGACCGAGTTCGGCGAAGGGCGTCCCGCTCCTGTAGCGGGGTGTGCTTTCAAGATACGGTTGTTGGTGGATTACACCACGTTGATCCAGCAGTCGTTGACGCTGATCTACAAGAATCGGGTGGCTGACGTGGTACGTCGCTTCGATGTAGTCGCGCAGCGACCGATGGAGTTGTTGAATTGTTTGCCCGATCGTCAGCGACATTTGTGCGTCCTTGGCTCTATCACTTCACTGCACCGTGAGACAGTTCTTCGATCCACAGTTCGGTTCGAATGAAGCGGACTTCCTCCTCCAACTCCTGCTGCGGAATTCTGTAGGCGAAGAGACAACCTGAGCTCAGGACCGGCTCGCCTACGGCGTCCCACCGCCGCCGTGCCCACATTGGCACGGGCGAAAAGAACTCTAGAACAGGATTCGTGGCATGGTTCCGAATCCTGAAGCGCTGAGGCTCTCCGCGTACCGCGTCGAGAGCCAATTGCAGCCGCCACGCTTCATCGCAGCCACGCCATCTACTATTACGCGCAGGCAAATCGATCATCCGCTCTGGATGACCGCCTTGTACCTGCGCGTAGCACCAGAGTTGAGCCCCGTATGCCTGGTCTCGACGCGCTACGAAACGCCCGGTTTGCGAGCGCACGCCGACCCAGCGCCCGCGGTAGAAACGCACAGGCCGTTCAGGGTCCAGCAGCGACAGTCCAGGAATGTCCCGCGATGGCTCCGCCGCGTCTAGCAGCCTATTGAGCCGCGCCACATGCTGCGCAGGAGACTCGGCGGCTGGCGAATTCAACCATTTGTCGTAGCGAAGTTCAATCAGGCCCAGTTCCAATAACTCGTTCCGCAGATCCTCGTTCTCCAGCGGCCGTAGCCGTCTGACGTGATGGACGTACTCGATGCGGCGCTGCAATTCGTCGGGCAGTGCAGACAGTTGGTCCGAAGCCACTCCTAGCAAGATCATGGCACCGCTCCTGCGTGCGACGAAGCTTGGCGGAGCCGCGTAGAGCAGCGATGGTTTGTCCTCTCCCGAGGCGGCATCGATGTCCGCGGCCTCGACGATGTCGCCATGTGCGATCGCGGACTCAAGGGTCTCCTCGATAGAGGTTCGTATCTCCTCCGTCTCGCCCACCAACCCACGTAGCGGTTGCTCGACGGCACGCACCAACGTGGCCGCCGTGCATGGGCACAGAAAGCTCGCCGCCCTCCGTAGAGCTCCGGCAAGCGCTTCGACAGTCGTCAGGTCAACCGCACCTGGGTCAAGTGACAGTTCGCTGACTTTGAGCGCATGAACATCAGCGGGCGTCAGTTGCCTCATGACCAACTCCATCCCGCGTACGCCTGGCCTGGCGTGGTGCGCGATCCTAGAATGCGATCTACATAAACGACCAGACATCTGGCCGCCCTAGTCAGGGCTGGAGCATCCATTAACCGAAGGAGCCTGGTCCGAAATCGGTTGTCGCGCAAATCGATGCAGACCGGATCGCTTGCCAGCCTCATCGTGAACTCGACCAATGCGCCCACGTCGTCTGACGCCTGAACGCCCCGAGGTCCAGGCCCGCCCGTGTGTCCTAAGTGCGCGCCCACAAGCCGGTAGCGTTGCACAAGGGCTGTGAACATCTGCACTCGCTCGAGCGACGTCGCTGCAGCCAATCGGTCCAACTCGCTCTCAAACGTCTTTACGAAAGGATCGCTCCCGACGCGTGGAGAGATGATACGAGTCAGTTGCGAGATGTCGCTGTTGCTTCCAACAAACGCGCCTTCTGCTCTGGCCCACGCGTCGCCACACAGCAGCCGAAATGCAGCGGTCATGATCGCCTGAAGGACCGTTCGCTGCCGAAGCGATGAAACGACATTACCCGTGAGGCGCGCCAGCGCCCACAACCGATACACTTCGACCAGTCGGATCACAGAACCCGACGAGCGGACGCTACTCTGAATAACAGGAACGCATCCGAGATCGGCCAACGTCCTGACGGTGGGTGGCACAATCACACCGGCGACGAACTCGCCATGTGTGGCGATGTACAGGCCACCTGACGCCGCGGTGACGTGCGGCGCAGGCAGGGATATGCGTTCCTCGGTGGCCGGTGTTTCATACTGATAGCGCGACACTGCCGCAACGCTGACCCCTCCGCTATCGTCAATGAGCCGGAGCCTGAACTGTCCTCCGTCGCGACCGAATGCCCATCTCAGTGGGGCGAAGTCCCGCGGACAACGAAGAGAGAACGCCCCCAACTCCTCCGCAGCGAAGTCGAGGATGCAGAGACGTGCTTCGTCATAAGCGCCTTGCACCTGCGGCCTACGACGAAAATGCTGATCGAAGGTTGCCGCCCACTGCTCCTCGTCTACGGGCAGAGGCAAAGGCGGAAGCTGAATTGTCTGCGTCGGAGGGCTTCCGTCGTTCTCGTAAAGAGATGCACGGCATCGCAGCTGACGGCCGCGCGGACCGGTGATCGCAATTGCCGCGTGTCCCTCCCACAACTGCTCGAGCGTCGGGTTCGGCGGGTCGGCGTCAACAAGTAAGGGACCGTGCAGACTCGCCGTTGGTGACCACGGCCTCGCTTCCCGAATTCGCATCATTACGTCGAGATCGCCAAGCGGCTCGATCCTACCTGCCTGATCTCGTGTTGAGACGCGCACTTTGTGAAGGCCCACAGGGAGTTGGGGAAGTTCCACGAAGACCGTCTCCCCTGCGCGGAGGGGTCTCAATTCGAGCGGTGCCTGGAGCACGCTGTTCATCGAGATGGCGAGAGATGCAATCGCGTGGTCACTCCGTATACCAAGGCAGACGCGCTCCGACGCCAACCATTCGCCGTGTCCTTCCCCGTCCCAGCTCACGGCAGCCAACCCTGCTGGCCACACCTCAATCGTCTTCGCTGGTGAGAGCCCGATGCGTTTCAATCTGTCTTCGAGGTCGCTGTCGATCGCCTCTGGTACATCGATCAACACGCCGGTCACGCCGCGACAGGACAGCTGAATCGGTTCGACTCGCTCGCCGGCGCCAATCAGGCCTCCGGTAGTCAGCAACAAGTACCGCTCGCCAGCTCTCACTCGAAGACTACGGAGTTCGTAGGCCAACCCATCAGACCCGATTCGAAACAACCAATTGGGACCGGGCCGAAGCAGGCATTCCGTGCGGAACAAGAAGTTCAGTTGCTCGTTGCTCCGCTCGAATTGCAGCAGCACTTCGTCGGCGCTGGGCCATCGGTCGAGAATCACTTGCTGACTGCCGTGTAGAACACGTTCGCGAGCCAGTGGTCGGCCTGCCGCTCCGGCGACAACACACCGTGAGCCCGTCAGCGTCTCTCGCGTGCTTGGGAAGCGGAAGAGGAGGTTTGAGAGATCAGGAATCTCCAGCGAGACGTCCCACCGTATGCAGGCAGGATCTGCTGGACGAAGGATCAATCGAGGCTCGATTCCGAGCGCGGCGACCTCGGCGCGGGCCTCCTCTGAGCGGACGACAGTTCGCGTCGCACGACCGAACGCCAAACCGCGGACATGGGCTCGCTCATTTGCGGTCTTTTGTGCGGCGCGGAGCCAGTCCCTAGCCCGTCGTTCGTCGTCGAGGTCTTGAGTAATCCGCAGAAGTGTCGGGGCGTGGATAAGCCCGCGGCTGCGCGACTCGCCTTGCAGAAGCAAAGCAGCCGCGATCTGCCCTAACAGTTGGGGCTCCTCCGCCAGTTTCTGAAAGCGTGATGTTGCCGTCCAACTCCGGGCGGCAACAAATCCGCCGAGTTTCTCGGGTGCCTCAAATAGCTCGGCAGAGAAGGAGTGACGCAATTCAAACAGAATGCGCGCAAGTTGCCGCTGCAGATCCCTGGGAAGAATGGCGTGGGTGATGGGCCAACAGATGATTGAGAAGTGTTCCGCCCAGGGTCCTGTCGGTTTTGCTCCTCCAAAGTCCTTGTGGAACCGGAGGAAGCACCTTCGAATCCAATGACGATCGCCTCGGAGAAGCCAACCCGGCGTCTCTTCTTCGAACGTCTGCCAGTACTCGTCGCCGGAGTACCTGTATCCGAGTTCCGCCGCGTAGACGATCCAGGGAAGCCAATGAGCGTCATCCGGAGGCGATGTCCGTACGTGATTCTGAACTTCCGTGGAGAGTTGCTGGAATTCCGACTTGCTAAGGCCGTGTTCCAGGACGAAAAGCGGCTTGTCGCCGACGGCGGCGAAACGGTGGCTTCGCAGTTCGTTGAAATGCCGCTGAAGACGGCCGCTCCACTCCGATAGGTTCATAGTCCCGTGATGCCGAACACCGGCCGGCTGAACCCCTGCTCTGATTAGCCTCGATTGGAGGCGTGACAGAGCAGGTCACAACTGCGGTCTATAAGATCTTTTGATTCAGTCATTTGGGCGAATGTTTGGCGAATCACCGCATGTCCACACCGCACTTCGTCATGGTAGAGGTTAGCCGCAAACAGCCAACTTTAGTACACGAGTGCCGCGCACACTAGCGCAACATAACGGCGTTACGTCGTTCGAGCACTCAGATTTTGCTGGGCGCGGAAGTTGAGCGAGCCCCAGTCAGCTGGAGCGGAGGCGCTCCCACGAATGGACCCTCAGAGAGGGTGCGGTACGATTGAGTTCAGGGTCGAATTGCGCGAACGAACGACTTCTGCGCTCGGAGGTGCAGCACACGAACAAGGCAGGCGTGTAAAAGGAGTTCCGGGTAAGCGAGATCACCCATGTGCCTTCCACGACCGCAGAACGCATCGTGAACAGCGATTCTCGTAGCAACGACACGATCGCCCTGCGGACGCTCAAGCATCAGTGAGACGGCGTAACAATTCCTCGGCGGTTCCGACGGCACAGACGTCTCGATGGCCCTCAAGTTCCCCGCAAACGCGGCAGATTCCAATAGCCACAGTGTTGCGCACGGGCTCACGGTGCTCGGCGTAGAAGAGGCGATTTCCGTCGCAGTCCTCAGCGCGTAGCAGCCCTTCGAGCGCGGCGGTGAGTTGCCTCACGATGTCAGCTGTCATACTTGCTCCTGTAGCGTCGAACTCCGAGTCGTTGTTCTCACGGAAAGCGTGCAATCGTAATCAACGATGTAACCAGCATCGCGAAGGAAACGGTCGCAAGTGTGCATCCAACGACGAGGGCTGCACGCCGATCTCGGTCGGCACGCCCGGTCGAGAGACTCGAGTTCTCAAGGGCGACAATGACAATGCCAATGCCAAGCGCGCCACCAATGCCGGCAAGCGCGACGCTGGCTGCCGCCAACCAACTGGCGATATTGAGGCGCTCCAACCGTCTAACAAGCTCAAGGCACGTATCGGGACTGCCTCCCGCTCGGCACTGAGCGGCCACCGCTTCCTCCGCCAGAGTCGCGTCGAGCCCGTTTAGGAGGCCACGAGAGCACACGACTCCTGCGATCGCCAATCCCAAAGCGAGTACCCACGGAACGACGGTTCGGGTGAGGTCATCGATCTTCATCGCCTGAGTCCTGCGCTTGCCAGCATTGCTGTCAGTACCGTTGCTGCAGCGATGGAAAGCGCTTTAAGGCTATCCGCCATCGGCAGCACAGTAGGCAATCCGAGCAGCACGGCGGCAAGAGCGGCCCCTGTTACACCCGTCGCCGTTCGCATCGCAGATCGCAGCACACGCAACCGGAGACGTATTCGCGCTCCAAACATCGAGCCGTCTGGTTCGATCAAAACGGCCGTTTCTTGCGCTTGGGTTGTACTCGGCTCTACCACGTGCAACTCGATACTGACAACGTCGTATCGCGAAGCGATCTCGAACTCTGGTTTTCCGATGAGAAGAACGTTTCTTCCGTCAGTAGCGACGCGCACTCGTTCAGGGCTTTGTGGAAGGACGGGTTGAAAGTGTGCCAGTTCAACGATGAGGGTTCGTCCGCCGGTCACTCCAAAGATGCCGTCGTCGTCGGCCTCGAGTTCTCGGGATTCTTCTGAACTGCCCACGAACGTCCGGACAGTCTTGATGCGGTAGAAGCGCGCTGATGTGAACGAGCGCGTAGCTCGCAGGTACTGAGAGCAATACCGGAAAAGTAGGCCGTCCTCCGCTTGTTCGAAAACGCCTTCTTCATTTGAAACAGTCGGTCCAAGGCCCGCCCAATAGTCGTAGGGCCGCGGCGCATTGCACGCCCTGAGCCACTCCTGATATGACTTCACAATGCGTGTTTTGTCGTCGCGCGCTTCTTTTGAATCGAAGTCGATTCGGCCATTCACGCGAGGCGCCTTGAGCGAACACCATCCCGCCATTCGCAGTTGTAGCGTGCAAACGCCTCCGCTGACTGCCGCCTCTTGGATCCGTGCCCATCGTACCGGAATCACAACCGCGTCGTGGTACTTCTCCTCTTGCTGCAACGAGAAATGAATAAGTGCATCCGTGCCCTGCGCATCCTCTACTCGATCGCGAAGAGAGGGCGCGAGCCATCCCTCTTCGTATCGGAATTGGCGAACACTCCCGCGCGGCGCCGCCAAGACATCCAAGATGTCTTGCTCGTAAAGGCGTGACTGATTCGAGGAATACAGATAAGCGAGTCTGGGCTCTGGCATCATCGGGATTCGTCGAGCGGCTGGAGGCGGGCGCGCACCGCGTCGCTCAACTCCTGGTAACGTCGGGCCGTGTCCGGAAAGGAGAGCACGTACTGGCGCTCACGTTCTTCGCCAGGCGGAACGTCGATGGAAGAGGCGAACTGCTGCCTAGTCAGGTCGACTTCCTCGCCGGAAGGCAATCGATTCCAGTAGTGGCTCACTTCATTTACACGAGCTCTTAGCAGTTCCCCGCCGAAATAGTCCTGGACCAGGAGCGCAGTAACCGCGCACTGCCCGTGCGCCCGGTTCTTGTCGGACCAGCACTCCGGATCTGAGGAGGTAGCTGCGTTCCACGCATCCTCGCAAGCCTGCGCCAACGCAAACAGCCCAATCGGGGACTCCGCTACCGGTTTGGGGCGTTCAGTTCTGCTTCCCGCCATGGCTGAGTTTCTCACGCGGTTGCCTCGCCGCAAACCCATTATGAGCGACGAACGCGCGTCCGATATCGTACGGTGGCACCCGCTTCAACGGCAGCGTATCCAAGGGCAGTGTCAGGGCGGGTCACACCCGAGGAACGGTAGCGGTCGGAGCGTTATACGAAGCGCGGTTGGGAAGCGTGGGCGCCAGACCCGAAGGCCGGTAGACTGATAGCGCGGCGTCAGATTTCCTTCAAACGACCGGACGCGTACTTGTGCAGCACGCTGGAGATCAGCGTCTGGTACGGCAAGCCCTCCGCGAGAGCCCGTTTCTGGATCGCCTCCAGGTCCTTGCTCGACAGCCGGATGTTCAGGCGCCGGTCTTTGCGGAACGTGGCCTTCGCGTAACGGGAGTATCGGGCTCGCTCGCGCTTGCCACCCTTGGCGGACTTCCATTCGCCGCGCTCGACGGAGTCGAGCAACTCCTTCTCGTCAGCGTCCATCTTCATCGTCGGACTCCTCACCCAGGTACTGCTTCGTGGCCTTCCGGCTCGGGATGATTGTCTTCAGGAAGACCGTGTGTTCGTCCTCGACGAACGGCACGAGGTACACGTACTCCTCGCGCCGGACCACGAAGATGCGCTGGCTGGCGTAGCGGTCGGGGTTCGGGTGCTCCAGGATGTCGAGCACGTCGCCGCGCTCGATGTGGAAGACGATGTCCTCGAACCCGACGCCGCGCTCCGCCCTAAGCTTCGCGTTCTTCGCGTCATCCCAATCGAAGTACTTCACCGGCGTTCAGGGTATCACGATGTGTGCTTGAGAGGCACACATTGGCGTCGGCTCCAGTGTGCCCGCCAGTGTGCCCAAACTCGGTCCGAGATCCCATCCATCGGCAGCCAACGCCAACCAAGCGACCAAAGAAAAACGGGCCTGAAATCGTGAATTTCAGGCCCGTTCTCTGATCTTGGGCGACCTTAGCAAACCGCCGCCTTCGGCCACTCGGCCACCTCACCTCGAGGAAACAACATTGTTGCACAACGAGG